>NZ_JBHVZA010000026.1:0-106659 GCF_042880275.1 Streptomyces sp. NPDC058308 | reverse complement strand
CCCGGCCCGGCCCCGGCCCCCGGCCCGGCCCCGGCCCCCGGCCCGGCCCCGGCCCTGGACCCGCCCCGTCCACATCCCGGACCATCCACCAAACCGACTCGCGTCCCCACCCCCCTCCTCCCATACGCTGGTGCCGTGACCCCCGTCGAGCTCTCCCGCACCGTGCTGCGCGCCATGCGCCATGCCGTCGATGCCGGGGAGCTCCGGGGGGATGTCGCGGCCGTCGGTGAGGGGCGCGTGCGGGTCGAGCGGCCGCGGCCCGGGGGGTGTGGGGATTACGCCACGAACCTCGCCCTGCAGATCGCCGGTGCCGCCGGGCGGTCGCCGCGGCAGGTTGCCGAGGTGTTGTCCGCGCGGCTCGTCGTCGAGCCCGGTATCGCCGGGGTGGACATCACCGGGGGCGGGTTCCTCAACATCACGCTCGCGGGGGCGCCCGGCGAAGCGGCCGAGGCGCTCGTGCGCGACGTGCTGGAGCGGGGGCGCTGCTACGGGCACGTCCACCCCGACACCGGGCAGCTCGCCCAGATCCACGTGCCGCACGAGGTCCGGGCCGTCGTCGTCGCCGACAGCGTCCGCCGGATTCTGCGCTCGCAGGGCGTCCTCGTCCGCGTGACCTGCGACACCGCGCCGGATCCTGCCTGGACCAGAGCGGCGGGGGAGGATGGTCTCGGTGTGCGCGTCGACGGGCACGGGCGGCCGCCCGAGCCGCTTCCCACTCTGCGCCCCGTCCCCGCCCCGGCGGACGCCACCCTCCGGCTGGGCCGTGACGCCGCCCGGTGGGCGCTGTTGCATCCCGCCGCCCACGACCACCCCCGCGTCACCCCCGAGCAGGGCGGCGACGCGCACCTCGTGCAGCGGGAGGGCAACCCCCTCTTCCGCGTCCGGTACGCGCACGCCCGCTGCCGGAGCCTCCTGCGCAACGCCGCCGACCTCGGCTTCGACGCCGTCCCCGGCGACGGCGACATCGAAGCGACCGAGCTGCTGCGGCGGATCGAGGCCTATCCCGCAGTCCTCGCCGCCGCGGCGCGCCACCGCGCCCCGGACCGCCTCGCCCGGCACCTCGTGGCCACCGCCGACGAGGTCCTCGCCCTGCAAGGGGCCGTCCTGCCGCTCGGTGACGAGAAACCCTCGGCCGCCCACCGCGCCCGGCTCGCGCTCGCCGAAGCCGCCGGGACGGTGCTTGCCGGTGGCCTGACCCTGCTCGGCATCAGCGCACCCGAACATCTGTGACATCCGTGAGCGAGAAGCGGCGTCCGACGCGACGCGACGAGCGACGTGGGAAGCATGTGCCATTGCGGAAGCATGTGATGCATGTGATGCATGTGGCAGACGCGAATAATGCTACGGATGTGACATACGTGAGAGACGAGACGACAGAGCCATGAGCCGTTCCGCACACCCCGCCGGCCCCCGCCACGCCGACGTGTACCCCGAGGGTCACTACAGCCCGCCGCCCGCCGACCTCAACGCGCTGGACCCCAAGGTGTGGTCCCGCACCGTCACCCGCGCCGCCGACGGCGTCGTCAGCACGGGCGGCATCGCGGTGACCCGGCTCGCCGAGGAGTTCGGCACCCCGGCGTACTTCGTCGACGAGGCCGACTTCCGCGCCCGCTGCCAGGCCTGGCGCGCCGCCTTCGGCGACGACGCCGACGTCTTCTACGCCGGCAAGGCGTTCCTGTCGCGGGCCGTCGTGCGGTGGCTGCACGAGGAGGGGCTCAACCTGGACGTGTGCAGCGCCGGTGAGCTCGCCACCGCCCTCGACGCGGGCATGCCCGCCGAGCGCATCGCCTTCCACGGGAACAACAAGACCCCGGACGAGATCGAGCGGGCCGTGGTGGCCGGTGTCGGGCGCATCGTGCTCGACTCCTTCCAGGAGATCGTGCGCGTCTCGCACATCGCGGAGCGGCACGGCAAGCGCCAGCCCGTGCAGATCCGGGTGACGGTCGGCGTCGAGGCGCACACCCACGAGTTCATCGCCACCGCGCACGAGGACCAGAAGTTCGGGATCGCGCTGGCCGACGGGCAGGCCGCGGAGGCCGTGCGGCGGGCCCTCAAGCTCGACGGGCTCGAACTCATCGGCATCCACAGTCACATCGGATCGCAGATCTTCGACATGGCGGGCTTCGAGGTGTCCGCGCGGCGCGTGGTGCAGCTGCTCGCCGAGGTGCGGGACGAGCACGGCGTGGAGCTGCCCGAGATCGACCTCGGCGGCGGGCTCGGCATCGCGTACACCTCCGACGACGACCCCAGCGAGCCGCACGAGATCGCGAAGGCGCTGAACGAGATCGTCTCGCGCGAGTGCGCGGCCGCGAACCTCCGTACGCCCCGCATCTCCGTCGAGCCGGGGCGCGCCATCGTCGGCCCGACCGCCTTCACCCTCTACGAGGTCGGCACGATCAAGCCCCTCGAAGGGCTGCGGACGTACGTGTCCGTGGACGGCGGCATGTCCGACAACATCCGCACCGCGCTGTACGACGCCGAGTACACCGTCGCCCTCGTCTCCCGCTCCTCCGATGCCGAGCCCGTCCTGGTGCGCGTCGTCGGCAAGCACTGCGAGAGTGGGGACATCGTCGTACGCGATGCTTTCCTTCCGGCCGACCTGGCGCCCGGTGACCTGATCGCCGTGCCCGCGACCGGCGCGTACTGCCGCTCGATGGCGAGCAACTACAACCACGCTCTTCGCCCGCCCGTCGTCGCCGTCAAGGACGGTGCGGCGCGGGTGATCGTCCGGCGCGAGACGGAGGACGATCTCCTGCGTCTCGACGTCGGATAATCAATCGCATAATGAAATAGGCGTCTCATGATCCGGACGATGGACAGAAAGTCCGTTCCGGTGGGTGAGACTGGTCCCACCGTAGATGTAGGAGAAGTGAGGTCGGATGATGCGTACGCGTCCACTGAAGGTGGCGCTGCTGGGCTGTGGGGTCGTCGGCTCAGAGGTGGCGCGCATCATGACGACGCACGCCGACGACCTCACAGCCAGGATCGGCGCCCCGGTGGAGCTCGCCGGGGTCGCCGTCCGCCGCCCCTCGAAGGTGCGTGAGGGAATCGACCCCTCGCTCATCACCACCGACGCGACCGCGCTGGTCAAGCGGGGTGACATTGACGTCATCGTCGAGGTGATCGGCGGCATCGAGCCCGCCAGGACCCTCATCACCACGGCCTTCGAGCACGGTGCGTCGGTCGTCTCCGCGAACAAGGCGCTCATCGCGCGGGACGGCGCCGCGCTGCACGCCGCCGCCGTCGAGCACGGGCGGGATCTGTATTACGAGGCCGCCGTCGCCGGTGCGATCCCGCTGATCCGGCCGCTGCGCGAGTCCCTCGCCGGAGACAAGGTCAACCGCGTCCTCGGCATCGTGAACGGGACGACGAACTTCATCCTCGACGCGATGGACACGACGGGGGCGGGTTATCAGGAGGCCCTCGACGAGGCCACCGCGCTCGGGTATGCCGAGGCCGATCCGACCGCCGATGTGGAAGGGTTCGACGCTGCCGCCAAGGCCGCCATCCTCGCCGGGATCGCGTTCCACACGCGCGTGCGCCTCGACGACGTGTACCGCGAGGGCATGACCGAGGTCACCGCCGCCGACTTCGCGTCCGCCAAACGCATGGGCTGCACCATCAAGCTCCTCGCCATCTGCGAGCGCGCCGCCGACGGCGGGTCCGTCACCGCGCGCGTGCACCCCGCGATGATCCCGCTCAGCCACCCGCTCGCGTCGGTGCGGGAGGCGTACAACGCCGTCTTCGTCGAGGCGGAGGCCGCCGGGCAGCTCATGTTCTACGGGCCCGGCGCGGGCGGCTCGCCCACCGCGTCCGCGGTCCTCGGCGACCTCGTCGCCGTCTGCCGCAACAAGCTCGCCGAGGCCACCGGGCCCGGCGACTCCGCGTACACCCAGCTGCCCGTGGGCTCCATGGGCGAGGTCGTCACGCGCTACCACATCAGCCTCGACGTGGCCGACAAGCCGGGCGTGCTCGCCCAGGTCGCGACGGTCTTCGCCGAGCACGGCGTATCGATCGATACGGTCCGTCAGACGGGCAAGGACGGCGAGGCCTCCCTCGTCGTCGTCACCCACCGCGCGCCCGACGCCGCCCTCACCGGCACCGTCGAGGCGCTGCGCAATCTCGACACCGTGCGTGGTGTCGCCAGCATCATGCGGGTTGAAGGGGAGTAAGCAGCAATGACCCACCAGTGGCGCGGAATCATCGAGGAGTACCGGGACCGTCTTCCGGTCTCCGACACCACGCCGGTCGTGACGCTCCGCGAGGGCGGTACGCCGCTCGTGCCCGCACAGGTGCTCTCCGAGCGCACCGGCTGCGAGGTCCACCTCAAGGTCGAGGGTGCCAACCCCACGGGGTCCTTCAAGGACCGCGGCATGACCATGGCGATCACCAAGGCCAAGGAGGAAGGCGCGAAGGCTGTCATCTGCGCCTCCACCGGCAACACGTCGGCGTCCGCCGCCGCCTACGCCGTACGCGCCGGGATGGTCTGCGCCGTCCTCGTGCCGCAGGGCAAGATCGCGCTCGGCAAGATGGGCCAGGCGCTCGTCTACGGCTCGAAGATCCTCCAGGTCGACGGCAACTTCGACGACTGCTTGAACCTGGCTCGAGCGCTGTCGGAGAACTACCCGGTGGCGCTGGTCAATTCGGTGAACCCGTTCCGCATCGAGGGCCAGAAGACCGCCTCGTTCGAGATCGTCGACGCGCTCGGCGACGCTCCCGACCTCCATGTCCTTCCCGTCGGCAACGCCGGCAACATCACCGCCTACTGGAAGGGCTACAAGGAGTACGCGGCCGACGCGGTGTCGACCCGTACGCCCAGGATGTGGGGCTTCCAGGCCTCCGGCTCCGCGCCCATCGTGCGCGGCGAGGTCGTCAAGGACCCCTCGACGATCGCCACCGCGATTCGCATCGGCAACCCCGCGTCCTGGCAGCACGCGCTCGCCGCGCGCGACGAGTCCGGCGGCCTCATCGACGAGGTGACGGACCGTGAGATCCTGCGCGCCTACAAGCTGTTGGCGTCCCAGGAGGGTGTCTTCGTCGAGCCGGCGTCGGCCGCGTCCGTCGCCGGTCTGCTGAAGGCCGCCGAGCAGGGCAAGGTCGACAAGGGCCAGAGAATCGTCTGCACCGTGACCGGCAACGGCCTCAAGGACCCCGACTGGGCCGTGGCGGGCGCTCCGCAGCCGGTCACCGTCCCGGTTGACGCCGCCGCGGCGGCCGAGCGTCTCGGCCTCGCGTAACCGCGGGCGGAACCCGCAACTCCGTACAGGGGGTGGCACAGGGGGCTTACGACACGCATCGTGCGCCTCCTGTGCGCCCTATGTCGCCACAGAACCTTCCTTCGATAGGCTGTACCGAACCCACCCCGCCGCATATGCCGCGGTGCCGCCGTGGTCAACGGCCTTCGGGTGTTCCGTACATGTGGCACGTACTGAAAAATACGGAGCCTCAAAAAACACGCAGCTCAAGGAGAGTCATCGAGCGATGGCCGGTCCCGCTTTCCGCGCCGCCGCCGTCCGGGTGCGCACCCCCGCCACCAGCGCCAACCTCGGCCCGGGCTTCGACGCCCTGGGCCTGTCGCTGGGGCTGTACGACGACGTGGTCGTCCGGGTGGCCGACTCCGGCCTGAACATCGACATCGCGGGGGAGGGCAGCGACAACCTCCCGCGCGACGAGTCCCACCTGCTCGTACGCTCCCTGCGCACCGCCTTCGATCTGCTCGGCGGACAACCGCGCGGCCTCGAGATCGTCTGCGCCAACCGCATCCCGCACGGGCGCGGCCTCGGCTCGTCCTCCGCCGCCATCTGCGCCGGCATCGTCGCCGCGCGCGCCGTGACGATAGGCGGCGAGGCCAGGCTGGACGACGCCGCGCTGCTCGAACTCGCCACCGAGATCGAGGGCCACCCGGACAACGTCGCCGCCTGTCTGCTCGGCGGTTTCACGCTCTCCTGGATGGACGGGGGGACGGCGCGGGCGATCCGGATGGACCCCGCCGATTCCGTCGTTCCAGTGGTTTTCGTACCGGGAAAGCCCGTGCTCACCGAGACGGCGCGGGGCCTGCTCCCGCGCACCGTCCCGCACGTCGACGCGGCCGCCAACGCGGGCCGCGCCGCCCTGCTCGTCGAGGCCCTGACCAGGCGTCCCGAGCTGCTGCTCGCCGCCACGGAGGACCGTCTGCACCAGGAGTACCGTGCCCCGGCCATGCCGGAGAGCACGGCCCTGGTGGAGCGGCTGCGTGCCGACGGCGTGCCCGCGGTGATCTCCGGCGCGGGCCCCACGGTCCTCGCGCTGGTCGAAGACAGTGCGGCCGACAAGGTCGCACGCCTGGCGGGGGAGGGCTGGGCGGCCAACCGCCTGGCGCTCGACGCCACGGGAGCGAGCGTGCTGCCGCTTGCGCCCTGACGCAGTGAACACAGGGATTTCGGGGTGTCCCGATCCCGAGAGGGGGAATGTTTGTTGGATCCGGTAGTGTTAATCTCAAGTCTGCACCCGACCTCACCATGGCGAGGTGCTTTGTGTCCCCGTCCGGGACAACCATTCTTCCGGGAGCCCCCCAAACTGCTTCGTGCCCCGCACTAAGCGGTCCTGAGCACGCTCCGGAACCGGCGTGACCGAGCCGAGTGGCACCGCACCTCAGTGGCACCGCACCGGGAATCGCCATCACCAATGAATTCTTCCGCCGCGTTGGCGGACCACCGCCCCGGCACGGTCCACAGGAAAGCAAGGACCGACCGCCGGACAGCACAACCGGTCGCCGAGCCAGACAGGCCGACGCCCGCTCCAGGGAAGGACCCTTCGTGAGCGACACCACCGATCTGATGGGCGTGACTGCCGACACGCCCGCCACGGACGCCTCTGCGGCGCCTGCCACCGGTGCTTCGGCCGGGTCCCGGCGGCGCCGCGGCACCGGCCTCGAGGGCATGGTGCTGGCGGAACTGCAGCAGGTCGCATCGGGCCTTGGGATCAAGGGCACCGGGCGCATGCGCAAGAGCCAGCTGATCGAGGTCATCAAGGAGGCGCAGGCAGGGGGCGGGGCCCCGGCGAAGAACGCCGCGGCTTCCGGGGACACCACCGAGACCAAGCCCAAGCGCCGGGCCACCTCGAAGGCCCGCACGGGCGAGGACGCCGCCGAGCCCGCGGGCAAGGCGAGCGCCGACAAGACCGAGGGCGCCAAGGCCGACAAGGCCGCCCAGCAGCAGATCGACATCCCCGGCCAGCCGGCCGGTGGCCCCGCCCGCTCGGGCGAGGCCGACCGCGGCGGCGACGAGCAGCCGGCCGGCGAGCGCCGCCGGCGCCGCGCCATCGCCGAGGCGGGCAGCCCGGAGACGGTCACCGCCGAGGCGAAGGGCGAGTCGAAGGCCGACGCCAAGGGCGACGCGTCCGAGGCCAAGGGCGACAAGGGCGGCGACACCTCCGGCGACAACAGCGCCGAGGGCCGCCGCGAGCGCCGTGACCGGCAGGGCCGCGGCCGTGACCGTGACCGTGACCGCCGCGGCAACAAGGGCGACGACCAGCAGGGCGGCGGTCGTCAGGACAACCGCCAGGAGCGTCAGGACCGCCAGCAGCAGGGCGGCGGCCGGCAGGACCGCCAGGACCGCCAGCGTGACAACGGCCCGCGGGCCGACGAGGACGGGGACGACTTCGAGGGCGGCCGTCGCGGCCGTCGCGGGCGCTACCGCGACCGCCGTGGCCGTCGTGGCCGCGACGAGGGCGGCTTCGGCAACGAGCCGCAGGTCTCCGAGGACGACGTCCTGATCCCCGTCGCGGGAATCCTGGACATCCTCGACAACTACGCGTTCATCCGTACGTCGGGCTACCTCCCCGGTCCCAACGACGTGTACGTCTCCCTCGCCCAGGTCCGCAAGAACGGCCTGCGCAAGGGCGACCACGTCACCGGTGCGGTGCGCCAGCCCAAGGACGGCGAGCGCCGCGAGAAGTTCAACGCGCTCGTCCGCCTGGACTCGCAGAACGGCATGGCGCCCGAATCCGGGCGCGGGCGACCGGAGTTCAGCAAGCTGACGCCCCTTTACCCGCAGGACCGGCTCCGCCTGGAGACCGACCCGGGCGTGCTCACCACCCGCATCATCGACCTCGTCGCGCCCATCGGTAAGGGGCAGCGCGGTCTGATCGTGGCCCCGCCGAAGACCGGCAAGACCATGATCATGCAGGCGATCGCCAACGCGATCACGGTGAACAACCCCGAGTGCCACCTGATGGTCGTCCTCGTCGACGAGCGTCCGGAAGAGGTCACCGACATGCAGCGGTCGGTGAAGGGCGAGGTCATCTCCTCGACCTTCGACCGTCCCGCCGAGGACCACACCACGGTCGCCGAGCTCGCCATCGAGCGCGCCAAGCGTCTGGTGGAGCTGGGCCACGACGTCGTCGTGCTGCTCGACTCGATCACGCGTCTGGGCCGTGCGTACAACCTCGCCGCCCCGGCCTCCGGCCGCATCCTGTCCGGTGGTGTCGACTCGACGGCGCTGTACCCGCCCAAGCGCTTCTTCGGCGCCGCGCGCAACATCGAGGACGGCGGCTCGCTGACCATCCTCGCGACCGCGCTCGTCGACACCGGTTCGCGCATGGACGAGGTCATCTTCGAGGAGTTCAAGGGCACGGGCAACGCCGAGCTCAAGCTCGACCGCAAGCTCGCCGACAAGCGCATCTTCCCGGCGGTGGACGTGGACGCGTCCGGCACCCGTAAGGAAGAGATCCTGCTCGGCAGCGACGAGCTCGCCATCACCTGGAAGCTGCGTCGCGTGCTGCACGCGCTCGACCAGCAGCAGGCGATCGAGCTGCTCCTGGACAAGATGAAGCAGACGAAGTCGAACGCCGAGTTCCTGCTGCAGATCCAGAAGACGACCCCGGCGCCGGGCAACGGCAACGACTAGTCGTCCGCAGCGTCCAAAAGGGCCGCCCCGTCACAGCTGTGACGGGGCGGCCCTTTTGGTGTGCCTGTGGCAGGGCGAGACCTTGGCCACACGGATAAGAGATTCTCACGGTCACGGGCCGTAGCCCGGTGACGGAAAAAGCCGCAGGTGAGGGCTGAATTCGAGGGGCAGGGGTACACGGTGCGTGACCGGTGGTACCCGGGGCGCGCACAGGGCGTTGTGCAACCCTTCAAGCGGATTCGCCGTCTGACAAGTGACGACAGACCGCGCCTGGCCCTGAAAGCAGGGGGTACGACCGACGAGGACTTGAGGAGCGCATGACCGACGAGAGCATGTCCGCGGGCACGGCCGAGGGGAAGCCGCAGCGCTCCCGCGGCGGCGGCGGCCGACGCCGCAAGCCCCGCAAGCGCAGCAAGGCGCTCGTCGTCACGGCATGGACCGCCACCTCGGTGGTCGTCCTCGGGGGAGTGGGCGCGGGCTTCCTGTACTTCAAGCTCAACGGCAACATCAACGGCGTCGACATCAACGCCGCGCTCGGCGACGACCGCCCCCTGGACGTCGACAACGGCTCCCAGGACATCCTCGTCCTCGGCTCCGACTCGCGCTCCGGCGACAACGCCAAGTACGGCAAGGACGAGGGCGCGGCCCGCTCGGACACCGCGATGATCGTGCACGTCTACAAGGGCCACAAGACGGCCAGCGTCGTCTCCATACCCCGCGACACCCTGATATCCCGGCCCTCGTGCAAGACCGACGACGACAGGACCGACCCGGGCGGTCAGCGGCAGATGTTCAACACGGCGTACGAGGTCGGCGGCCCCGCCTGCGCCGTCAAGACCGTCGAGAAGATGTCCGGCATCCGGATGGACCACTACCTCGAGGTCGACTTCACGGGCTTCAAGAAGCTCATCAACACCCTCGGTGGCGTCGACATCACCACGAAGAAGGCCATCCACGACAAGGACAGCCACCTCGACCTGGAAGCCGGCAAGCACTCCCTCACCGGCGAGCAGGCCCTCGGCCTGGTCCGCACCCGGCACGGCGTCGGCGACGGCAGCGACCTCGGCCGCATCCAGCTCCAGCAGGCCTTCATCAAGGCCCTGCTCGACAAGGTCAAGGACGTCGGCGTCTTCAGCAACTGGAAGAAGTCGTACGACCTCGCGAACGACGCGACCAGCGCCATCACCACCGACTCCGACCTGAACGACGTCAAGAGCCTCGCGAGCTTCGCGAGCGGCCTCAAGGGCATCGGCGCGGGCGACATGAAGATGGTCACGCTGCCCGTCCAGTACGACCCCAACGACCTCAACCGCGTGCTTCCCCTGGAGAAGGCCGACCAGGAGGTCTGGGACGCCCTCAGGGCCGACAAGCGGATACCCAAGTCCGCCACCGAGCAGTCGGCGGGCGACAAGGGCGACGCGGGCGACGTGGTCTCCAGCCACTGAGCGGCGGCGCGGGGCCCGTGCGGGCCCGCGGGGAATAGATCGGCAGCTACCCCGGTTTTGGGAGATACGGCCGGTCCTGGCAGACTGGTACGTCGGCCCCGGTTCACGTACGAGCAATCCGCGCGTACGACCCGGCGCCCTCCCGAAACTAGGAGACACCTTGAAGCGCGACATCCACCCCGAGTACGTCGAGACCCAGGTCAGCTGCACCTGTGGCGCCGAGTTCACCACCCACAGCACGATCTCCAGCGGCCGCGTCCGCGCCGAGGTCTGCTCCGAGTGCCACCCGTTCTACACGGGCAAGCAGAAGATCCTCGACACCGGTGGCCGTGTGGCCCGCTTCGAGGCCCGCTTCGGCAAGGCTGCGGCTGCCAAGAAGTAGCGAGCCACTGCGCCGGTCATCGGCCGCCCTCGCGAGGGGGCGGCCGGGACCGGCGCTTTTGCCGTCCCGCAGCCAATTCGCCTAGAACCACCGCGTAGATAACCAGGAGCCCCCGAATGTTCGAGGCGGTCGAGGAACTGATCGGCGAACACGCCGATCTCGAGAAGAAGCTCGCTGACCCGTCGGTCCACGCCGACCAGGCCAACGCGCGCAAGCTGAACAAGCGCTACGCCGAGCTGACCCCGATCGTCACGACGTACCGCTCCTGGAAGCAGACCGGGGACGACATCGAGACCGCGCGCGAGTTCGCGGCCGACGACCCCGACTTCATCGCCGAGGTCAAGGACCTGGAGCGGCAGCGCGAGGAGATCACCGAGAAGCTGCGGCTGCTGCTCGTGCCCCGGGACCCGTCCGACGACAAGGACGTCATCCTGGAGATCAAGGCGGGCGCGGGCGGCGACGAGTCGGCCCTGTTCGCGGGCGACCTCCTGCGCATGTACCTGCGGTACGCGGAGCGCGTCGGCTGGAAGACCGAGATCATCGACGCCACCGAGTCCGAGCTCGGCGGCTACAAGGACGTCCAGGTCGCCGTGAAGACCAAGGGCGGCCAGGGGGCCACGGAGCCCGGCCAGGGCGTCTGGGCGCGGCTGAAGTACGAGGGCGGCGTGCACCGCGTGCAGCGCGTGCCCTCCACCGAGTCCCAGGGCCGCATCCACACCTCCGCCGCCGGTGTCCTGGTGACGCCCGAGGCCGAGGAGATCGACGTCGAGATCCACGCGAACGACCTGCGGATCGACGTCTACCGTTCCTCAGGGCCCGGCGGCCAGTCCGTCAACACCACCGACTCCGCGGTGCGCATCACGCACGTGCCCACCGGAGTGGTCGCTTCCTGCCAGAACGAGAAGAGCCAGCTGCAGAACAAGGAGCAGGCGATGCGTATTCTGCGCTCCAGGCTCCTCGCCGCGGCCCAGGAAGAGGCGGAGAGCAAGGCCGCGGACGCCCGCCGCAGCCAGGTCCGCACCGTCGACCGCTCCGAGAAGATCCGCACGTACAACTTCCCGGAAAACCGGATCTCGGACCACCGCGTCGGCTTCAAGGCGTACAACTTGGACCAGGTGCTCGACGGCGAACTCGACCCGGTCATCCAGGCCTGCGTCGACGCCGACTCCGCAGCCAAGCTCGCCGCCGCGTAAGCCACCCCCCGTACGACCCTTCACGACCCGTCCCGGAGGACCAGCGTGCAGCAACATATTGGGGGGCGACCCCCGAACCCCCGCAGCGTGCTGCTCGCGGAAGTTGCCCAGGCCACCCAGCGCCTCGCCGACGCCGGCGTGCCCTCGCCGCGCAACGACGCGGAGGAGCTCGCCGCCTTCGTGCACGGCGTGAAGCGCGGCGAGCTGCACTCGGTCAAGGACGCCGACTTCGACGCCCGCTACTGGGAGACGGTCGCCCGGCGCGAGGCCCGCGAGCCGCTCCAGCACATCACCGGACACGCCTACTTCCGGTATCTGGAGCTGCAGGTCGGCCCCGGTGTCTTCGTGCCGCGACCGGAGACCGAGTCGGTCGTCGGGTGGGCCATAGACGCCGTCCGCGCCATGGACGTGGTCGAGCCGCTGATCGTCGATCTGTGCACCGGTTCGGGCGCCATCGCCCTCGCGCTCGCCCAGGAGGTCCCGCGCTCGCGGGTGCACGCCGTGGAGCTCTCCGAGGACGCCCTGAAGTGGACGCGCAAGAACGTCGAGGGGTCCAGGGTCAAGCTCTCCCGGGGCGACGCACGTGACGCGCTCCCCGAGCTCGACGGCCAGGTCGACCTCGTCATCTCCAACCCGCCGTACATCCCGCTGACCGAGTGGGAGTATGTCGCCCCGGAAGCCCGCGACTACGACCCGGAACTCGCGCTCTTCTCCGGGGAGGACGGCCTGGAGCTGATCCGCGGCATCGAGCGCACCGCCCACCGGCTCCTGCGCCCCGGCGGGGTCGTCGTCATCGAGCACGCCGACACCCAGGGCGGCCAGGTCCCGTGGATCTTCACGGAGGAGCGGGGCTGGGCCGACGCGGCCGACCATCCCGACCTGAACAACCGCCCGCGCTTCGCGACCGCCCGCAAGGCGATGCCGTGACCCAGACTTCAACTGAGCAGTACGTGTACGAGGAGGCCCGCTAAATGGCACGGCGATACGACACCAACGACGCGACCGACCGTACGACCGGTCTGCGCGAGGCCGCGTCCGCCGTCCGCCGTGGCGAGCTGGTCGTGCTGCCCACCGACACCGTCTACGGCATCGGTGCCGACGCCTTCACCCCGGAGGCGTGCGCCGACCTCCTCGACGCCAAGGGCCGCGGCCGCAACATGCCCACGCCCGTGCTGATCGGCTCGCCGAACACGCTGCACGGCCTGGTCACCGACTTCTCCGAGATGGCCTGGGAGCTCGTCGACGCCTTCTGGCCGGGCGCCCTGACCCTCGTCGCCAAGCAGCAGCCGTCCCTGCAGTGGGACCTCGGCGACACCCGCGGCACGGTCGCCATCCGCATGCCGCTGCACCCCGTCGCCATCGAGCTGCTCACCGAGGTCGGCCCGATGGCCGTCTCCTCCGCCAACCTCACCGGGCACCCCGCCCCCGAGGACTGCGACGCCGCCCAGGAGATGCTCGGCGACTCCGTCTCCGTCTACCTGGACGGCGGCCCGACCCCCGGCATCGTCCCGTCGTCGATCGTCGACGTCACGGGCAAGGTGCCGGTGCTGCTCCGCGCGGGCGCGCTGACCGCGGACGAGCTGCGCAAGGTGGTACCCGACCTCGAGGTGGCGAATTGACAGCCCCTGAGACGGGGCGTGGCATAGCGGGCTTCCCGGGATCCGCGGGCTCCTTCCGCATCCTCCACGTCAGCACCGGCAACGTCTGCCGCTCGCCGATCACCGAGCGGCTGACCCGGCATGCCCTGGCCGACCGCCTCGGCGATCCCCTCACCGGCGGCCTGATCGTGGAGAGCGCGGGCACCTGGGGCCACGAGGGCGCCCCGATGGAGACCAACGCCGAGACGGTCCTCGCCGACTTCGGCGCGGACCCCACCGGCTTCATGGGCCGCGAGCTCCTCGACGACCACGTGATCCGCGCCGACCTGGTCCTGACCGCGACCCGCGACCACCGGGCGCAGGTCATCTCCATGGGGCACTCGGCGGGACTGCGCACGTTCACGCTCAAGGAGTTCACGCGGCTGGTGCGGGCCATAGACCCGACGACGCTGCCGGACCCCGTCGGGAGCGACGTGGTGGAGCGCGCCCGCGCACTGGTACGGGCCGCCGCCGCGCTGCGCGGCTGGCTGCTCGCGCCGAGCGTGGAGGCCGACGAGGTGTACGACCCGTACGGGGCGCCCCTGCCGTTCTTCCGGTCGGTGGGCGACGAGATCAACCAGGCGCTCGACCCCGTGGTGACGGCGCTGACCGGGGTGCCCGCGCACATGTAGCGGCGGGCCCGCGCGGAGCGGCCCGCACGGGCCTACATTGGATCTGAGGTCATCCCCCCCCCCCGCACGGCCCCGGAGCCCACGATGTCGCTCAGCACGGTCAGCACGGTCGGCACCGCACCTACCGCACCCACCACACCCACCGCTTCCGCCGCGTACACGGATCTCGACGGGTTGCGGAGGCAGGACCCCGAGCTCGCCGACGTCCTCATGGGCGAGGTCGCCCGGCAGTCCGACGCGCTCCAGCTGATCGCCGCCGAGAACTTCACCTCGCCCGCCGTGCTGACCGCGCTCGGTTCGCCGCTGGCCAACAAGTACGCCGAGGGCTACCCCGGCGCCCGCCACCACGGCGGCTGCGAACTGGTCGACATCGCCGAGCGGATCGCCGTCGACCGCGCCAAGGCCCTGTTCGGCGCCGAGCACGCCAACGTACAGGCGCACTCCGGGTCCTCCGCCGTCCTCGCCGCGTACGCCGCGCTGCTGCGGCCCGGCGACACGGTCCTGGCGATGGGGCTGCCGGACGGCGGCCACCTCACGCACGGCTCACCCGCGAACTTCTCCGGCCGGTGGTTCGACTTCGTCGGCTACGGAGTGGACCCCGAGAGCGGCCTGATCGACTACGACCAGGTGCACGCCCTCGCCCGCGCGCACCACCCCAAGGCCATCGTGTGCGGCTCGATCTCCTACCCGCGGCACATCGACTACGCGGCCTTCCGCGAGATCGCCGACGACGTGGGCGCCTACCTCATCGCCGACGCGGCGCACCCCATGGGCCTGATCGCCGGGGGAGCGGCGCCCAGCCCGGTGCCGTACGCCGACGTCGTCTGCGCGACCACCCACAAGGTCCTGCGCGGCCCGCGAGGCGGCCTCCTGCTGTGCGGGGCGGACCTCGCGGAACGGATCGACAGAGCCGTGTTCCCGTTCACCCAGGGCGGCGCCCAGATGCACACGATCGCGGCGAAGGCCGTGGCGTTCGGCGAGGCGGCGACACCCGCCTTCACGGCGTACGCCCATCAGGTGGTGGCGAACGCGCGCGTCCTGGCCGAGGAGCTGGCCACCGAGGGCTTCGCGATCGCCACCGGCGGCACCGACACCCATCTGGTTCTGGTGGACCCGACCCCCCTGGGAGTGGACGCACAGACCGCCCGCGGCCGCCTCGCCGCAGCAGGAATCATCCTCGACACCTGCGCCCTGCCACACGCCGGAACCCGCGGCCTACGCCTGGGAACGGCCGCCGTCACCACCCAGGGCATGGCCGGCGTGGAGCTGGCCCGCGTCGCGGCACTGCTCTCCGGCGCGGTGCGCGGGGACGCGAACGTACGGGAAGAGGTGCGTGAACTGGTGGGAAGATTTCCGCCGTACCCGGGCTAGCACGGGGTGGCCGGGTCAGGGACGGACCGGTACTCGTGCAACCATCGTCGCTACCCGGAAGTCCCCAACCGTATGCGCGCAAAGCTAGGGTGTGGGGCTGAGATGGCCAGCGATACCTGTGGGGAAGCCCGTGCGTGAATACCTGCTGACGCTCTGCATCACGGCCGCGGTGACCTACCTGCTGACCGGCCCGGTGCGGAAGTTCGCGATCGTGGCCGGTGCCATGCCGGAGATCCGCGCCCGCGACGTGCACCGGGAGCCCACGCCCCGGCTCGGCGGGATCGCGATGTTCTTCGGTCTCTGCGCGGGTCTGCTGGTCGCCGACCACCTGCCGAACCTGAACACGGTCTTCGAGAACTCCAACGAGCCGCGCGCCCTGCTCTCCGGGGCGGCGCTGATCTGGCTCATCGGTGTCCTGGACGACAAGTTCGAGATCGACGCGCTGATCAAGCTCGGCGGCCAGATGATCGCCGCGGGCGTCATGGTCATGCAGGGCCTGACGATCCTGTGGATCCCGGTGCCTGGCGTCGGCACGGTCTCGCTCACCTCGGGCCAGGGCACCCTGCTGACGGTCGCGCTCGTCGTCATCACCATCAACGCCGTCAACTTCGTCGACGGTCTCGACGGCCTTGCGGCGGGCATGGTCTGCATCGCCTCGGCGGCGTCCTTCATGTACGCCTACCGCATCTGGTACGGCTACGGCATCGAGGCCGCGGCCCCCGCCACGCTCTTCGCCGCCATCCTCATGGGCATGTGCCTGGGCTTCCTGCCGCACAACATGCACCCCGCCCGGATCTTCATGGGCGACTCCGGCTCGATGCTCATCGGTCTCGTCCTCGCGGCGGGCGCGATCTCCGTCACCGGCCAGGTCGACCCGGCCGCGATGAAGCTGAACTTCGGCGGCGGCCGCGATGCCACCCACGCGATGCTGCCGGTCTTCATCCCGCTCCTGATGCCGCTGACGATCATCGCGATCCCCTTCGCCGACCTCGTCCTCGCGATCGTCCGGCGCACCTGGAACGGCAAGTCGCCGTTCGCCGCGGACCGCGGTCACCTCCACCACCGGCTCCTGGAGATCGGGCACTCGCACAGCCGCGCGGTGCTGATCATGTACTTCTGGTCGGGCCTCATCGCCTTCGGCACCGTCGCCTACTCGGTGCACTCGACGAGCATGTGGATCCTGCTGCTCCTCGTGGCGCTGAGCGCGGTGGGCCTCGTCCTGCTCCTGCTCCCGCGCTTCACGCCGCGCACGCCGCGGTGGGCGGAGGCCTTCGTGCCGCCGCGCTACCGCCGTCGCCGTGCGGAGCGCAATGCCGCGGCTGTGACGCACGAGGCGGAACAGGATGCGAGGGAAGCGGAGTCGAAGGATCCCGTCGGTGCCGGTGTCAACGGAGCGACCGCGATCGGCGACCGTTCGCACCTCCCCGAGAGGCGTGAAGCCGGTACGTCACGTTGACGCGCGAGTCGAAAACGCCCCATTACCAGACAAGTTGCCGCCCCACGCGCACAGACGCGCGGATTACCTCTCATGTGTGACAGCGAGCACACTCAGCAGGTAAAGACCTCATCAAATAGTTTGTGATACCGTTCACGAAACCCCGGGATAGAGCCGAAGGACCGTAGTGCGACGGTCCATTGGCCCGAGGGACCCTCTCGACCCGGGTCTACGCTCGTCCATGACGACACCCTGCCCCCATCAGTAAGCGGAGCGCCGCCATGCCGTCTCAAGACACCCGAACTCTCCTTCAATCCGCTGTACCCACAGCTGCCGTCGGCGCGATCGTCGCCGTCGTCAGTGGTGTGGTCGCGGGCGGCAAGGGGGCCGTCGGGGCCGTCGTCGGCACCCTGGTCGTCATCGTCTTCATGGGGCTCGGGATGTTCGTCCTTCAGCGGACGGCCAAATCGCTTCCGCAGTTGTTCCAGGCAATGGGGCTGATGCTCTATGTCGCCCAACTCCTGCTGCTTCTCATCTTTGTGGGCCTGTTCAAGGACACGGATCTGTTCAACCCCAAGGCGTTCGCCCTCGCGCTCGTGATCGCGACCGTCGTGTGGATGATCGGCCAGGCTCGCTCCCATATGAAGGCCAAGATCCTTTACGTCGAGCCCGACTCCGACAACAGCGACAAGCCGGAGAAGTCGGGGTCGTCGCAGTGAAGGGTAGGGGCGGGATAAATGGCCGTTCGAGATCCTGCTATCGTCCGGTGCCAACTGCGGCACTGCGGGCGCGGGCATCTGAGCTGACGCCTGCACGATCGCGAGGCTCGATGCCTGGATGCCGCTCACACTTCCGAAACACCAGTCCGGTGCCGCCCCGCGGCTGCGCGCCGCGCCGACACGACAACGAGGTTGCCGTACCTATGCGTCACGCCGAAGGAGCCCGCGGTGAGTGCTGACCAAACTGAGCTCGCCTTCAACTGGAGCTGTCGGATCATGTCCGACGACGGCTGTGGCTTCCCGGCTCCGGGCCTGCACTCGTTCCTCTTCAAGCCGATCGCCACTGTTGGCGGCATCGAGCTGAACAAGGTGATGCTGCTCGCCCTGCTGACCACGATCGTCGTCGTCACCTTCTTCTACGCGGCCTTCGGCAAGGCCAAGGTGGTTCCGGGCAAGCTCCAGATGATGGGTGAGGCCGGCTACGACTTCGTACGCCGCGGCATCGTCTACGAGACCCTCGGCAAGAAGGAGGGCGAGAAGTACGTCCCCCTGATGGTCTCGCTGTTCTTCTTCATCTGGATCATGAACATCTGGTCCGTGGTTCCGCTTTCGCAGTTCCCGGTCTCGTCGGTCATCGCCTACCCGGCCGTGCTGGCCCTGATCGTCTACCTGATCTGGCTGCCGCTGACCTTCAAGCGCCATGGCTTCGTGGGCGGTTGGAAGAACGTCACCGGTTACGACAACTCGCTCGGTCCGATCAAGTGGCTCGTCTCGTTCATTGAGCTCTTCTCGAACCTGCTCGTGCGTCCCTTCACGCACGCGGTGCGACTGTTCGCCAACATGTTCGCCGGTCACCTGATGCTGGTGATGTTCACCGTCGCCTCCTGGTACCTGCTGAACAGCTACATGATCCCGGCCGCCGGTGTCTCCTTCGTGATGACCGTGGTCATGATCCTCTTCGAGCTTTTCGTGCAGGCCGTCCAGGCGTACGTGTTCGTGCTCCTCGCCTGCTCGTACATTCAGGGCGCTCTCGCCGAACACCACTGAGCAAGCCCTTTTCCAAGCCCCCAGATCGTCCGGTGGCCAACCCCCACCGGCCAGTGAAAGAGAAGGAAGTAACGGCATGTCCGCTGCTCTCGACATGGTCAACCTCGCCGCCGAGAAGGGCCTGCACGGCTCCACCGGTTCGATCGGCTACGGCCTCGCTGCGATCGGCCCCGGCATCGGCGTCGGCATCGTCTTCGGTAACGGCACGCAGGCTCTCGCTCGTCAGCCCGAGGCTGCCGGCCTGATCCGCGCCAACCAGATCCTCGGCTTCGCCTTCTGTGAGGCGCTCGCCCTCATCGGCATCGTTATGCCGTTCGTGTTCGGTAAGTAAGCACTTCTTACTGACACTTTTCGACGAAAGGCACTGATGTGATCGCCAACCTGGTTCAGCTGGCGGCCGAGGAGGAGCAGAACCCGCTCGTCCCGCCGGGTCCTGAGCTGCTCGTCGGCGCCATCGCCTTCGCCATCGTCTTCTTCTTCTTCTGGAAGAAGCTCCTCCCGAACATCAACAAGGTTCTGGAAGAGCGCCGGGAGGCGATCGAAGGCGGTATCGAGAAGGCCGAGGCCGCTCAGACCGAGGCCCAGAGCGTGCTCGAGCAGTACAAGGCTCAGCTCGCCGAGGCCCGGCACGAGGCCGCGCGTCTGCGCCAGGAGGCGCAGGAGCAGGGCGCCCAGCTCATCGCCGAGATGCGGGCCGAGGGCCAGCGTCAGCGCGAGGAGATCGTCGCCGCCGGTCACGCCCAGATCGAGGCAGACCGCAAGGCCGCCGCGCAGTCGCTGCGCCAGGACGTGGGCCAGCTGGCCACCGACCTGGCCGGCAAGCTCGTCGGCGAGTCCCTCGAGGACCACGCCCGGCAGAGCCGCACGATCGACCGCTTCCTCGACGAGCTCGAGGAGAAGGCCGAGGCTGCTCGATGACAGCGCACGGAGCTAGCCGCGAGGCCCTGGCCGCCGCGCGCGAGCGCCTCGACGCGCTGACGGACAGCACCTCGGTCGACGCCGGGCGGCTCGCGGACGAGCTGGCCGCCGTCACGGCGCTGTTCGGCCGCGAGGTCTCGCTGCGTCGGGTCCTGACCGACCCGGCGCAGTCCGGTGAGGCCAAGGCCGAGCTTGCGGGACGCCTGCTGTCCGGCCAGGTGGGCGGCGAGGCCGCCGACCTGGTGGCCGGCATGGTCCGCTCGCGCTGGTCGTCGTCGCGCGACCTGGTGGACGCCCTCGAGGTGCTCGCCAACCTCGCCGACCTGACCGGCGCGCAGAAGACCGGCGCCCTGGACAACGTCGAGGACGAGCTCTTCCGGTTCGGCCGGATCGTCTCGTCCAGCACCGAGCTTCGGTCCGCCCTCACGGACCGCGCCGCGACCGGTACGGCCAAGAGCGAGCTGCTGCGCAGCCTGCTCGGAGGCCGCGCCGAGAACGTCACGGAGCGGCTGATCGAGCGTCTTGTGACCGCGCCGCGTGGACGTAGCCTGGAGGAGGGACTCGAGTCCCTCTCCAAGCTGGCCGCGGACCGTCGCAACCGCATGGTCGCCGTCGTCACTTCCGCTGTTCCGCTCTCGGACCGGCAGAAGGAGCGTCTCGGCGCCGTCCTGGCGAAGGTGTACGGACGCCCGATGCACCTCAACCTCGACGTGGACCCCGGGGTCCTCGGCGGGATCACGGTTCAGGTGGGCGACGAGGTCATCAACGGCAGTGTCGCGGACCGCATCGCGGATGCCGGCCGCCGCGTGGCCGGGCAGTAATCAAACAAGCATGGTCTACGGCCCTAGTTGGGTCGTGCAGAGGATTCACCTCTTTCTTGGGGGGAGTCCCCATCCCCCCAAAGAAACTTCGGGCCCAACAAGGAGAGCAGGGAACCCAGATGGCGGAGCTCACGATCCGGCCGGAGGAGATCCGGGACGCGCTGGAGAACTTTGTCCAGGCGTACAAGCCGGACGCGGCCTCGCGCGAGGAGGTCGGTACGGTCACCGTCGCCGGCGACGGTATTGCCAAGGTCGAGGGTCTTCCCTCGGCGATGGCGAACGAGCTGCTGAAGTTCGAGGACGGGACCCTCGGTCTCGCGCTGAACCTGGAAGAGCGCGAGATCGGTGCCGTCGTCCTCGGCGAGTTCAGCGGTATCGAGGAGGGCCAGCCGGTGCAGCGCACCGGTGAGGTGCTCTCCGTCGCCGTGGGCGAGGGCTACCTCGGCCGCGTCGTCGACCCGCTCGGCACCCCGATCGACGGCCTCGGCGAGATCGAGACCAGCGGACGTCGCGCCCTTGAGCTGCAGGCCCCCACGGTCATGCAGCGCAAGTCGGTGCACGAGCCGATGGAGACCGGCTACAAGGCCGTCGACGCGATGACCCCGATCGGCCGCGGCCAGCGTCAGCTGATCATCGGTGACCGCCAGACGGGCAAGACCGCCCTGGCCGTCGACACGATCATCAACCAGCGCGACAACTGGCGCACGGGCGACGTGAACAAGCAGGTGCGCTGCATCTACGTCGCCATCGGTCAGAAGGGCTCCACCATCGCCTCCGTGCGCGGTGCCCTCGAAGAGGCCGGCGCGCTGGAGTACACGACCATCGTCGCCGCCCCGGCGTCCGACCCGGCGGGCTTCAAGTACCTGGCGCCCTACACCGGTTCGGCCATCGGCCAGCAGTGGATGTACGAGGGCAAGCACGTCCTCATCATCTTCGACGACCTCTCGAAGCAGGCCGACGCCTACCGCGCCGTGTCCCTGCTGCTCCGTCGCCCGCCGGGGCGCGAGGCCTACCCGGGTGACGTCTTCTACCTGCACTCGCGTCTGCTCGAGCGCTGCGCGAAGCTCTCGGACGAGCTGGGCAAGGGCTCGATGACCGGTCTGCCGATCGTCGAGACCAAGGCGAACGACGTGTCGGCGTTCATCCCGACCAACGTCATCTCCATCACCGACGGCCAGTGCTTCCTGGAGTCGGACCTCTTCAACGCCGGTCAGCGCCCCGCGCTGAACGTCGGTATCTCCGTCTCGCGAGTCGGTGGTTCCGCGCAGCACAAGGCGATGAAGCAGGTCTCCGGACGACTCCGCGTGGACCTCGCCCAGTTCCGTGAGCTGGAGGCGTTCGCCGCCTTCGGTTCCGACCTGGACGCCGCGTCGAAGGCGCAGCTCGAGCGCGGTCAGCGCATGGTCGAGCTGCTCAAGCAGCCCCAGTACGAGCCGATGGCCACCGAGGACCAGGTCGTCTCCGTGTGGGCCGGTACCACCGGTCGCATGGACGAGGTGCCGGTGGGCGACATCCGCCGCTTCGAGCGCGAGCTCCTGGAGTACCTGCACCGCAAGGAGCAGGGCCTCATGACCTCCATCAAGGAGGGCGGCAAGATGTCGGACGACACCCTGCAGGCCGTCGGCGACGCCATCGCGGAGTTCAAGAAGCAGTTCGAGACCTCGGACGGGAAGCTTCTCGGCGAGGACGCTCCGGCCGCCGCCGGCAAGTGACGACGGAAGGGACCTGACTCATGGGAGCCCAGCTCCGGGTCTATAAGCGTCGCATCAAATCCGTCACCGCGACCAAGAAGATCACCAAGGCGATGGAGATGATCGCCGCCTCGCGCGTGGTCAAGGCCCAGCGCAAGGTGACGGCGTCCACGCCGTACGCGACCGAGCTCACCCGCGCGGTCACGGCGGTCGGCACGGGCTCGAACACAAAGCACCCGCTGACGACCGAGGCGGAGACGGCGACCCGTTCCGCGGTGCTGCTCCTCACGAGCGACCGCGGACTGGCCGGCGCCTTCAACTCCAACGCCATCAAGGCCGCGGAGCAGCTCACCGAGCGTCTCGAGGCGGAGGGCAAGGAGGTCGACACGTACATCGTCGGCCGCCGCGGTCTGGCCCACTACAACTTCCGCGAGCGCAAGGTCGTGGAGTCGTGGTCGGGCTTCACCGACGAGCCTTCGTACGCGGATGCCAAGAAGGTCGCGGTGCCGCTGATCGAGGCCATCGAGAAGGAGACGGCTGAGGGCGGCGTGGACGAGATCCACATCGTCTACACCGAGTTCATCTCGATGATGACGCAGACGGCCATCGACGGCCGCCTGCTGCCGCTCCGCCTCGACGAGGTCGCGGAGGAGTCGCCCACCAAGGGTGAGATCCTTCCGCTGTACGACTTCGAGCCGTCGGCGGAGGACGTCCTCGACGCCCTGCTGCCGCGGTACGTCGAGAGCCGTATCTACAACGCGATGCTCCAGTCGGCTGCCTCCAAGCACGCCGCCACGCGCCGCGCGATGAAGTCGGCGACCGACAACGCCGGGGATCTGATCAACAGCCTCTCCCGGCTTGCCAACGCGGCCCGCCAGGCCGAAATCACCCAGGAAATCAGCGAGATCGTCGGCGGCACAGCAGCGCTGGCCGACGCGACCGCGGGGAGTGACAAGTAATGACGACCACTGTTGAGACGGCCGTTGCCACGGGCCGCGTCGCCCGGGTGATCGGCCCGGTCGTCGACGTGGAGTTCCCCGTCGACGCGATGCCGGAGATCTACAACGCCCTGCACGTCCAGGTCGACGACCCGGCGACCGAGGGCGCGAAGAAGACGCTGACCCTCGAGGTCGCCCAGCACCTGGGTGACGGCGTGGTCCGCGCGATCTCGATGCAGCCCACCGACGGCCTTGTCCGCCAGGCGCCCGTCACCGACACCGGCAAGGGCATCTCGGTGCCGGTCGGCGACGTGACCAAGGGCCGGGTGTTCAACACCCTCGGTGAGGTCCTGAACGACGACCCGTCCACGGTCGCCGAGGCCGAGCGCTGGACGATCCACCGCAAGGCCCCGGCCTTCGACCAGCTCGAGTCCAAGACCGAGATGTTCGAGACCGGCCTGAAGGTCGTCGACCTTCTCACCCCGTACGTCAAGGGTGGAAAGATCGGTCTGTTCGGTGGTGCCGGTGTCGGCAAGACCGTGCTGATCCAGGAAATGATCGTCCGTGTGGCCAAGCTGCACGACGGTGTCTCCGTCTTCGCCGGTGTCGGCGAGCGCACCCGTGAGGGCAACGACCTCATGGTCGAGATGGAGGAGGCCGGCGTTCTCGACAAGACCGCGCTGGTCTTCGGCCAGATGGACGAGCCGCCGGGCACGCGTCTGCGCGTCGCCCTGGCCGGTCTGACCATGGCGGAGTACTTCCGCGATGTGCAGAAGCAGGACGTGCTGTTCTTCATCGACAACATCTTCCGCTTCACGCAGGCCGGTTCCGAGGTCTCGACCCTGCTCGGCCGCATGCCCTCCGCGGTGGGTTACCAGCCGAACCTGGCCGACGAGATGGGTCTCCTCCAGGAGCGCATCACGTCGACCCGTGGTCACTCGATCACCTCGATGCAGGCGATCTACGTCCCCGCGGACGACCTGACCGACCCGGCTCCGGCCACCACGTTCGCCCACCTCGACGCGACGACGGTGCTCTCCCGTCCGATCTCCGAGAAGGGCATCTACCCGGCCGTGGACCCGCTGGACTCCACGTCCCGCATCCTGGACCCGCGCTACATCGCGCAGGACCACTACAACTGCGCCATGCGTGTCAAGGGGATCCTCCAGAAGTACAAGGACCTCCAGGACATCATCGCGATCCTCGGCATCGACGAGCTCAGCGAGGAAGACAAGCTCGTCGTCGCCCGTGCCCGTCGCGTGGAGCGCTTCCTGTCGCAGAACACGCACGCCGCCAAGCAGTTCACCGGCGTGGACGGCTCGGACGTGTCCCTCGAGGAGTCGATCGCGGCCTTCAACGCGATCTGCGACGGCGAGTACGACCACTTCCCCGAGCAGGCCTTCTTCATGTGCGGTGGTCTCGAGGACCTCAAGAAGAACGCCAAGGAGCTCGGCGTCTCCTGAGCTCAGTAGCTCTTGACGGAGAGGGGCGGGCGCGTCCCGCGGGGGCCGTGTCCCGTCCTTCTCCCTACGCCCACTAGAATTTGACCCAACACCCGGCGAAGCCGCCGGGTGGTGACCCGAGGAGCCACCCTTGGCTGCTGAGCTGCATGTCGAGCTGGTCGCAGCGGACCGCAGTGTCTGGTCCGGTGAGGCCACCCTGGTCGTCGCGCGCACCACGTCCGGCGACATCGGCGTCATGCCCGGTCACCAGCCGCTGCTCGGTGTGCTGGAGTCGGGCCCGGTGACCATTCGTACGAGCGACGGCGGCACTGTCGTCGCCGCTGTCCACGGAGGATTCATCTCCTTCGCGGACGACAAGCTGTCGTTGCTGGCCGAGATCGCGGAGCTGTCCGACGAGATCGACGTCCAGCGTGCGGAGCGGGCGCTGGAGCGCGCGAAGTCGGAGGCCGACGCCTCCGCCGAGCGACGCGCCGACGTCCGACTGCGTGCGGTGGCACCGCGCTGACCCCAGCGCGCGGCGTAACGTGACTCAGCCGCGGCCAGGTCCGGGAAGGTTCCGGACCGGGTCGCGGCTGAGGCAATGCGGGTGCAATGTATTGGTCCGTTGCCGGTCCTTCGACCGGCGGTAGAGGCGAGGAGGTCGGTGCCGATGATCCTCACTCTGCTCGTGTGCGGACTTGCTTTGATCGTGCTGGTGTTGGTGGGGCTCTTCGTCTTCGGACTGCGGCGCCGGCTGATCCAGCGCTCCGGTGGCACCTTCGACTGCAGTCTGCGCTGGGACGCCCCGGAGAAGGGTGACGTTTCCGGCAAGGGCTGGGGGTACGGGGTCGCCCGCTACAACGGTGACCGGGTCGAGTGGTTCCGCGTCTTCTCGTACGCTCCCCGCCCCCGGCGGATCCTGGAGCGCTCGGCCATCGAGGTCGTCGACCGCCGCGCACCGGACGGCGAGGAGGAGCTCGCCCTGCTCTCCGACGCGATCGTCCTTGGCTGCCTGCACCGCGGCGCCCGCCTGGAGCTGGCGATGAGCGAGGACGCGCTGACGGGTTTCCTGGCCTGGCTGGAGGCGGCGCCGCCGGGCCAGCGCGTGAACGTGGCCTAGCCGCAGTCTCCCCAGGGGCGCGGGGAACTGCGCGACCAGCCACGAACAACCCGCAGTCGCGAAACATGAGAAGCCGGGAAGACAGGGGGCGATCCCGTCTTCCCGGCTTCGTTCGTGGAACGGCCCCGAGGACTACTTCAGGCCGTCGTTGATGGCGCTGACCAACTCCCCGTTGGCAGTATCCCCGCTGAACTCCCAGAAGAACGCACCGCCGAGCCCCTGCTGCTTGGCCCAGCCCATCTTCGCGCGGACCGTGGCCGGCGTGTCGTACGACCACCAGTTGCTGCCGCAGTGGGCATACGCGGTCCCGGCCACCGTGCCATTGGACGGGCAGGAGTTCTTGAGGACCTTGTAGTCCTCGATGCCTGCCTCGTACGTCCCGGGCGCCGCGCCGGTAGCCGTGCCGCCCGGCTCCTTCTGGGTGACGCCGGTCCAGCCGCGGCCGTAGAAGCCGATGCCGAGCAGGAGCTTGGCCGAGGGCACGCCCTTGGCCTTCAGCTTGGCGATGGCGGCGGCCGAGTTGAAGCCGTCCTTCGGTATGCCCTGGTAGGACGTGAGCGGGGAGTGCGGGGCCGTCGGGCCCTTGGCGTCCCAGGCGCCGAAGAAGTCGTACGTCATCACGTTGTACCAGTCGGCGTACTGCGAGGCGCCGCCGTAGTCGGCCAGGTCGAGCTTGCCGCCCTCCGAACCGTCGGCCGAGATGGCGGCGGTGACCAGGTTCTTCGAGCCGAACTCGGTGCGGAAGGCCTGCATCATGTTCTTGAAGACGGCCGGGCCGCTGGTGTCGCAGGACAGACCGCAGGCGTTGGGGTACTCCCAGTCCAGGTCGATGCCGTCGAAGACGTCGGCCCAGCGCGGGTCCTCGACCAGGTCGTGACAGGACTTGGCGAAGGCGGCCGGGTTCTTCATGGCGTCGGTGAAGCCGCCGGACCAGGTCCAGCCGCCGAAGGACCAGAGGACCTTGACGTTGGGGTACTTGGCCTTGAGCTTGCGGAGCTGGTTGAAGTTGCCGCGCAGGGGCTGGTCCCAGGTGTCGGCGACGCCGTCGACGCTCTGGTCGGCGGTGTAGGCCTTGTCGATCGCCGCGTAGGAGTCGCCCATGGTGCACTTGCCGCCCTGGACGTTGCCGAAGCTGTAGTTGATGTGCGTGATCTTGTCGGCCGAGCCGGAGGTCGCGATGTTCTTCGCGTGGTAGTTGCGCTGGTAGACGCCCCACTCGGTGAAGTAGCCGAGCTTGACCTTGTCGCCGGGGCCGGGGCCCGGGTCGCCGCCGCCGGTCGTGTGGACCTTGACGGCGGCGCTGGCCGGTCCCGTCTGGTCGGCGGTGTCGCGGGCCTGGACGGTGTACGAGTAGTCGGTGCCCGCGGTCAGGCCGGTGTCGCCGTACGAGGTGCCGGTGACCGTGGCGACCTTGGCGCCGTCGCGCAGGACGTCGTAGTTCTTGACGCCCTTGTCGTCGGTGGCGGCCTTCCAGTCGAGCTTCACCGAGGTGTCGGTGATGCCGGAGGCGGTCGGCGTGCCGGGGGCGCTCGGCGGGTTGTCGCCGGGGACGCTGCCGCCGTCACAGCTCGCGCCGTTCAGCTCGCACTTGGTGGGGGAGCCGGAGCCGGTGCCGTTGAAGCCGAAGGAGACCGAGGCGCCGGGGGCGAGCGTCCCGTTCCAGCCGAGGTTCTTGGCGGTCCAGCGGTTGCCGGAGTTGGTGACGGTGGCGTCCCAGGCGGAGGTCACCTTGGTGCCGGAGGGGAAGTCCCAGGCGACGTTCCAGGAGCTGATGCTGGTGGTGCCGGTGTTCCGAATCGTCCACTTGCCCTCGAAGCCGCTGCCCCAGTCCTGGGTCTTGGCGTAGGTGGCGGTGGCCTCGGGCGCGGCGTCGGGGGCCGCCTCGGCGGAACCGCCGAGGGCGACCAGGGTGGCGAGCGGCAGCAGCAGGGTGGTGAGTCCCGCCACGGCTTTGTGTCTGACTCTGAGCCTTGAGCGTGCGTTGCTGTCTGTGAAGCGCACGAGGTGCTCCTCGGGTTCCGGGGGTCTACGGGGTTGGGACCCTGCGCCGCCCGTGAGCACGTGGACACGTGGGGGTGTGCTCACCGCAGTGCGGTGAGAATAGAAAGGTCTGGACCATCGGTCAAGAGGTCTGAACCATTGGCCGGATCGCGACGGTCTGTCGCCCGGTCTCCGGATCAGACCCCCAACTCCTGCGCCAGTACGGCGGCTTGCACCCGGCTGCGCAGTTCCAGCTTGCCGAGCATCCGGCTGACGTGCGTCTTCACCGTCGCCTCCGCCATGGAGAGGCGGCCGGCGATCTCCGCGTTCGACAGCCCCTCGCCGAGGCACGAGAGGACCTCACGCTCGCGGCGGGTGAGGCAGTCGAGGACGGCGGGATCCGGCGCGTTCTCGTCGTGTACGGCCCTCGTCGGGGCGGCGAACTCGGCGATCAGCCGACGGGTGACCGCCGGTGCGATCATGCCCTCACCGCGCGCGACCGTGCGGACGGCTTCGATGAGGTCCCGCGCCTCGGTGTTCTTCAGGAGGAATCCGCTGGCGCCCGCCCGCAGCGCTCCGAAGACGTACTCGTCGAGGTCGAACGTGGTCAGGACCAGCACGTCCGCGAGGCCCTCGGCGACGACCTGACGCGTCGCCGACACTCCGTCGAGGCGCGGCATCTGCACGTCCATCAGGACCAGGTCGGGGCGGAGTCCGCGGGCGAGCGCGACGGCCGCCTCGCCGTCCGCCGCCTCGCCGACGACCTCGATGTCGGGCGCGCTGCGCAGGATGAGCACGAGTCCCGCGCGCACGGCTGACTGGTCTTCGGCGACTAGCACCCGGATCATTCCTTGGCTCCTTCGTCGGCGGGGTCGACGGGCAGGGTCACGAAGACGTTCCAGACCTTGCCGTCGGGGCTGCTCTCGGGGCCCGACTCGAAGGCGCCGCCGAGCAGTTCGGTGCGTTCGCGCATGCCGACGAGGCCGGCTCCGGAGCCGGGGGCACGGGGCCCGGACGGATCACCGTACGGGCTTGTCACGCGGACCGTCAGGGCGCGGGGTGGCTGGGCGAGGGAGACCGTGACGCGGCCGGCCGAGGCGTGCTTGAGGGCGTTCGTCAGGGACTCCTGCACGATCCGGTACGCCGCGAGCTCCACCGGAGTGGGCAGTTTCGGGCCGTCCTTCGGCCTGGCGTCGTCGAGCGCGACGTCCAGGCCGTCTCTGCGGGCGCCCGCGATCAGGGCGCCGAGGCCGTCGAGGGTGGGCGCGGCGGCGGGTTCGAGGTCGCCGCTCTGGTCGCGCAGGATGCCGATCAGGCGGCGCATCTCGGCGAGCCCCCCGACGCTGTTCTCGCGGATGACGGCGAGCGCGTCCCTGCTGGTCTGCGCGTCGTCCAGGGAGAGCGCGGCCGTGGAGTGGATGGCGATCGCCGAGAGGTGGTTGGCGACCATGTCGTGCAGCTCGCGGGCCATCCTGGCGCGCTCGGCGGAGACGGCCTGGGCGCGGTCCATCTCGGCGAGCAGCGCGGTCTGTTCGGCCCGCAGCTTCGCCGCGGCGGCCGCCTCGCGGTGATTGCGCACGAGCACGCCGGTGGCGGCGGGGGTGAAGGCGACGATGCCGCTGGCCACGCCGATGAGCACGGCCTGCGGGTCCTGCCACCAGGCGAGGAACACGACGGTCAGGGCCACGGTGACGAGGCCCGAGGTGATCGGGATGCGCCGGGCGGCGGCCGGCGTTCCGTAGACGACGGCCGCGTACATGATGTCCGTGAACATCAGGACCGACGCGAGGTTGCCCGCCGTGAACTGGTCGGCGACCAGCGCGAGGACCGCTGTGACCAGGGCGAACTGCGGTCTGGTGCTCCGCAGCAGTTCGAGTCCGGCCAGCACGAAGAGGGGCGGTAGCGCCCAGTGACCGCCCAGCGGCCGGTCGGCCTGCGCGTGCAGTCCCAGCGCCCACAGCGCAAGCCCGCACAGCAGGCTGCCCACGGCGATCTGCACGTCGACGCGTTGCGGGCGGGGGAGGGTCAGGACCATGTGTCCATCCAACACGGCGGGCCGGACCCGCGCCTGATCCTGCGGGAGGAACCGCACGCTACATCGAAGGATGCAGTCCCACTTCGTCACTGGTGACGACGATCATCGGCTGTACGGGCGGGAGCCTTGAGGGGTGAGCGGGACAGCGACCTGGAGGAACGAGCCGTGATCGTCACACTGGTCATCATCTGCGAGGCCGGCTTCTGGGTGCTGCTGGCCGCGGGGCTCGCCCTGCGCTACTGGGCGAAGATGCCGAGGGCGAGCATCGGCGTGCTGCTGTGCGAGCCGCTCCTGGAAGCCGTCCTCTTCGTCGTCACCGCGATCGACCTGAGGAACGGCGCGGAGCCGGACTGGAAGCACGGCCTCGCCGCCGTCTACATCGGCTACTCCGCCGCGCTCGGCCACTACACGGTCAAGTGGGTGGACGTCCGCGTCGCCCACCGTTTCGCGGGCGGCCCGCCCCCGTCGACCCCCAAGTACGGCATGCCCCGCGCCGTCCACGAGTGGCAGCTCGCCGCCCGCTGGATCCTGGCGGCACTGATCGCCATGGCGCTGCTGCAGGGAGCGGTCTGGTACGTCGGCGGCGAAGGCGACGTGGACTCCCTGCGGATGTGGCAGCAGAGGATGCTGTGGGTGATCGGCATCAACGTGATCATCGCGGCGACGTACACGGTCTTCCCGAAGAAGGCGCCGGCGGTACGGGACGACGAGGCGAAGCCGAGCTTCCTGAGCAGGCTCTAGCTCTGGGCCCGGCCGTATTGATCACGAGCGTTGTCAACGCTCGCCGCCCGGCACCCACAGCACATCGCCGACGGCCTTGTTCGCCGTACGGGCGAGGATGAACAGCAGGTCGGACAGCCGGTTGAGATAGGTGGCCGTCAAGGGGTTCATGACCTCCCCGTGCACCTCGAACGCCGCCCACGTGGAGCGCTCGGCCCGCCGCACCACCGTGCACGCCTGGTGCAGCAGCGCCGCGCCCGGTGTGCCGCCCGGCAGGATGAAGCTGCGCAGCTTCTCCAGCTCCTCCAGGAAGCGGTCGCAGTCCGCCTCCAGCTTGTCGATGTAGGACTGCTCGACGCGCAGCGGCGGGTACTTCGGGTCCTCGACGACGGGCGTGGAGAGGTCGGCGCCCACGTCGAAGAGGTCGTTCTGGACCCGGACCAGGACCTTCACCACCTCCGCGTCGAGCTGCCCGAGCGCGATGGCGGTGCCGATGGCCGCGTTGGCCTCGTTGGCGTCGGCGTACGCCGCGATCCGCAGATCGGTCTTGGCGGTGCGGCTCATGTCGCCGAGGGCCGTGGTGCCCTGGTCGCCGGTCCTGGTGTAGATGCGCGTCAGATTGACCATGCGGCCAGCGTAGTTACGCCCCGGCCTTCTGGAAGACACGTGTGCCCACCGTCACGGACAGCACCACGAAGCCGAGCGCCATCAGGACGCCGTACAGCATGGTCGTGGACGCGTACTCGCCGACGTAACCCGCCCGCACCGCGTCGACCAGATAGCGGAACGGCATGAAGTGGGAGAGCACGTCCAGCCAGGTGGGCGCCAGCGCCATCGGCAGCATCAGCCCCGAGAGCAGCATCGAGGGCATGCTCAGCGCGTTGACCGCGGGGCCGAACTCGTGCGGCTTGCCGACCTTCATGGCCAGCGCGTACGAGAGGGCGGAGAGCCCCGCGGCCAGCAGCGCCACGAACGCGAAGCCGATGAGGATGCCGCCGAGCGGCGCCCGCAGCCCCATGAGGAGCGCGGCGAGCACCAGGAGCACCGCCTGGAAGCCGAAGAGCGCCGCGTCGCGCAGGATCCGGCCGAGCAGCAGCGCGAGGCGGCTGACGGGCGTCACCCGCATCCGCTCCACCACGCCGAACTGCTTCTCGATGATGAGCGCGAAGCCGCTGAACGTGGCGCCGAACAGGCCGAGTTGGAGCAGCAGCCCCGGTACGAGCACCTGCCAGGAGTCGCCCTTCGAGCCGAGCGGCAGATCGGTGAGCAGCGGGCCGAAGAAGAGCAGATAGAGCAGGGGCGTGAGGACGCCGAAGAGGATCTGGAACGTGGAGCGCAGGGTCTGCCGGGCGTACCGCCCGAAGATCAGCGCGGTGTCGGAGAGCAGTGCAGGCATGGTGGGGTCCCGGGTGGTGGCGGTCAGACGGCGACGGGGGTCGTGTCCTTGGGGGCGACGGCGCGCCCGGTGATGGCGAGGAAGGTGTCCTGCAGCGTGGCGTCGATCGACCCGCCGTACTGCAGCTTGAGCGCGCTCGGCGTGCCCTCGGCGACCACGACGCCCTTGTCCACGACGACCAGGCGGTCGGAGAGCGCGTCGGCCTCGTCGAGGTAGTGCGTGGTGAGCAGGACCGTCGTGCCGTACTCGTCGCGCAGCTGTCGCACCAGCTGCCACAGGCCTGCCCGGCTGCCCGGGTCGAGGCCGGTGGTCGGCTCGTCGAGGAAGAGCACCTCGGGGCGGTGGGTGAGCCCCATGGCGATGTCGAGCCGCCTGCGCTGGCCGCCGGAGAGGGCGGCACAGGGGCGCTCCATGAGCTCGGTGAGGCCCAGCTCGCGCGCCAGTTCCTCGGCGCGCGCCGCGGCCTGGGTCCTGGTCAGGCGGTAGAGGCGGCCCTGGGTGATCAGTTCTTCGCGGACGGAGATGTTCGGGTCGACGCCGCCGGACTGGGCGACGTACCCGATCTTGTTGCGGACGCCCGCGGGGTCCCTGGCCAGGTCGCAGCCCGCGACGGTGGCGGCGCCGCCGGTGGGCGGGAGCAGTGTGGTGAGCATGCGCAGGGTGGTGGTCTTGCCCGCGCCGTTCGGCCCGAGGAGGCCGAGGATCTCGCCGGGCTCGACGCGCAGGTCGATGCCGCGCACGGCTTCCACGGGGCCGTTCTTGGTCTGGAAGGTCCGGGCGAGGCCGGCGGTGCTGATGATTGCCATGACGACCACAAAAACAGAGTCCATGAAATTTTGCAACGTCACCAAAATTTCATGCCGAGCAAAAGTTGTGACGCGCCAACGACGCCTACGATGAGTGCATGGCTGAAGGGCTCAGAGAGCGCAAGAAGCGGCAGACCAAACAGCGGATCTCGGACATCGCGACCGGACTCTTCCTGGAGCACGGCTTCGTCACCGTGACCATCGCGGAGATCGCGGACGCCGCGGACGTCTCCGTCAACACGGTCTACAACTACTTCCCGGCGAAGGAGGACCTCTTCCTGGACCGGGGCGGCGACGTCGTCGACCGCCTCTCCCGCTATGTGCGCGGCCGCCGCGAGGGGGAGTCGGCCGCCGACGCCGTCCTGCGCGAGCTGCGCGCCGACGTGGAGTCCGTCTCGCCGACCATCGGGCTCTTCCCCGGCTGGGCCGACTTCATGAAGGTCATCACCGAGGCGCACGCCCTGCGCTCCCGGCTCTGGGCGATCCAGCAGGAGGCCCTCGACCACCTCACGAGGACCCTCGCCGAGGAGACCGGGGCCGGAGCGGCCGACCCGCTGCCCGGGCTCGTCGCGGGCCAGCTCTCCTGGGTGCACAGCACGCTCATGGCCTGGATCGGCGACGAGATGTCCAAGCGCCGCGAGCCCGCCGAAGTCTCCCGCGAAGCGCTCGGACTGCTCGACGAGATGGAGGAGCTGCTGAGTGAAAAGGTCCTCAACTACGCGCCACGTGGCGCGTAATCGCGCGTATCAATGTGATGTCCGTCATCTGAGACGTGACGCGTATCTCTTCACCGCCACAGGCGCGCTCACGAACGCTAACGTGCGCCGAAGAGGCATACGTAAACAGCGTGTAAGCCAAGCGTGATAAGCGGTAGGGGAGTCGGAACAGTGGCACGGAAGCTCGCCGTCATCGGAGCCGGACTCATGGGGTCCGGCATCGCTCAGGTCTCCGCCCAGGCGGGCTGGGACGTCGTCCTGCGCGACGTCACCGAGGAGGCGCTGACCCGTGGCACCGACGGGATCAAGGCGTCGTACGACAAGTTCGTGAGCAAGGGCAAGCTCGCGGCCGACGACGCCGAGGCCGCGCTCGCCCGCATCACGACCACCACCGACCTGGACGCCGTCGCCGAGGCGGACATCGTCGTCGAGGCCGTCTTCGAGAAGCTCGAGGTCAAGCACGAGATCTTCCGCACGCTCGACAAGATCGTGCGCGACGACGCCGTGCTCGCCTCCAACACCTCCGCCATCCCGATCACCAAGATCGCGGCCGTGACGGAGCGCCCGGAGCGCGTCGTCGGCGCCCACTTCTTCTCGCCGGTGCCGATGATGCAGCTCTGCGAGCTGGTGCGCGGCTACAAGACCAGTGACGAAACGCTCGCCCGCACCCGGGAGTTCGCCGAGTCCGTCGGCAAGACCTGCATCGTCGTCAACCGCGACGTCGCGGGCTTCGTGACGACCCGTCTGATCTCCGCGCTCGTCGTCGAGGCCGCCAAGCTGTACGAGTCCGGCGTCGCCACCGCCGAGGACATCGACATCGCCTGCAAGCTCGGCTTCGGGCACGCCATGGGGCCGCTCGCCACCGCCGACCTCACCGGCGTCGACATCCTCCTGCACGCCACGAGCAACATCTACACGGAGTCCCAGGACGAGAAGTTCGCGCCGCCGGAGCTGATGCGCCGGATGGTTGACGCCGGTGACATCGGGCGCAAGAGCGGGCAAGGGTTCTACAAGCACTGAACCAGCACTGACGTACGCCGTCTGACGCCCCGTCTGACGCTTCGGCGCCGGACGGGTCACCCCTCGGAGTGAATTCGGTATCGGTTCGCTTACAGACGGCAACTTCCTCGCCCACGTGGCAGTCAGTTGCAGTGACATACGCAGACGCCTTACGTATCGGGCGTCACCGCAGACACAGCACTCTCGGGGAGCGCATATATGCACATCAGGGGCGACCAGGCCCAGCTGGTCGTCGGGGGACGCCTCGACGTACGCAGCGCGGCGGACGCCCGCACGGTCCTGCACTCGGCCGTCGACGACGGCGCCGGCGACCTGGTGCTCGACCTGTCCGAACTCGACTCGTGGGACGCCACGGGACTCGGCGTGATCATGGGCGCCCACCGCCGCGCCGGCCGCTGCGGACGCAGACTCGTCCTGCGCCACGTGCCGCCCCAGATGCAGCGCCTCCTCGTGGCGACCCGACTGCACCGCATCCTCGCCATCGAGGGCGGCATCGGAGTCGAATCGCTCCCCAGAGTCTGACCGGAGAGTCCGACCGGCACCGGCGGGCAGCCGGACCGGCACGGACCGGCACGCCCGGCACCTGCCGGGAACGCCCGAGAGCGCACAATCCTCACGAACCCGTGACGTCTCGGACGGGGCGGTACCCCGCCCTCCCGTAGATACTGAGCAAAGGTCTAGGGTTCGGTCGCCCACCGATATACGGACCCGCACGGGGGCACCGGACCAGAAGCGACAGCGCAGTGTGCACGAAGGCCGGAGGGGGCTCTGCACACCACGCATCTGGGGGGCTAGGACCATGGACCCGATGAACCGGGGACCCGAAGAGTACGGCCAGGACGGCACCGACGACGACGCGGCGCGCCCCGGGCGGCCGCCACGCGACCCCATGACGCCCGACTTCGGCCAGCAGACACCGGCGCTCGCCCGCACCGTCCAGCTCGTCTCGGGCGACTTCCTGGTCACCGTCAACCCCGTCGACGGCAGCGAGATCGAACCCCTCCCGCCCGGGGGCACCTCCCGCTCGAGCGAAGCCGGGAGCGGGGGAGAGCGGCCGGAGCGGCCCGCCAAGCGGTCCGCCGCCGAACGCGCCGAGCTGCGCCGCGCCGCGCTGCCGCCCGTGCCGCCGGGGCCCGCGCTGCCCCGGCTGCCGCTCCTGGAGCGCCAGGAGGAGCGCGAGCGCCTCGCACGCCTCCTCGCGCGCGGCCGCTCCGTACGGCTCACCGGGCCCGCGGGATCGGGGCGCACCGCGCTCCTGAACGCCGTCGCCGACGACTGCGCGGACCTCGCGCCCGACGGCGTCGTCCGCCTCTCCGGCTACCGCAGGACACCCGGAGAGCTGCTCCACGACCTCTTCGCGGCCGTCCACGACGCGCCGCTGCACCGCCCCGATCGCGCCCTGCTGCTCGACCTCGTCCACGACATCGGCGCGGTCGTCGTCCTGGACGACCTGGAGTTCGGCGGCGCCGGACTCGACGAGCTGCTCGACGCCACGCCCGAGTGCGCCTTCCTGATCTCCGCGACACCCGACGTGGCGGCGCCCTCGGCCGACTCCCACCTCGAAGAGGTCTTCCTCGGCGGCCTCGGCCGCGGCGGCGGCCTCGAGCTCCTGGAGCGCGCCGTCGGCCGCGTCCTCGACGACGAGGAGGCCAACTGGGCGGGCGACCTGTGGTTCGAGTCCGAAGGGCTGCCGCTGCGCTTTGTCCAGGCGGGCGCCCTGCTCCGCCAGCGCGACCAGCTGCGCGCCGACCCGCACGCCTTCGAGGAGTTCGGCTACTTCGCGGACACCGCCGGCGACGCGCCCTTCGACGCCGACGGCGCACCGGACGTGCCACTGCCCTCGCTCGCCGACGGAGCCGCGCCCGCCGCCCTGCTCGCCTCGCGGCTCAGCCCGTCCGCCCGCGCCACGCTGACCTTCGCCGTCGCCCTCGGCGGCGAACTGCCGCACCAGGCCCACCTGCCCGCCCTGGTGGGCCACACCCACGCCGACGCCGCCCTCGCCGAGCTGGTGAGCTGCGCCCTGGTCACCCCGGTCGGCGCGCACTACCGCCTCGCCGCCGGGGTGCGCGCCCAGCTGGAGGCCGTCGGGTACGCCGACGACGCGCCCGCCCACGCCCTGGCCGCCGCCCAGCACTACGCCTGGTGGGCCGGGCACCCTTCCGTCACCCCGGAGCGCGTCGCCGCAGAGGCCGACGCCGTGCAGGCCGCGCTCGCCGCCCTGGTCGCCACGGAGAGCGGCGCCGCCGTCCTGCTCGCCCGCACCGCCGCGCCCGCCTTCGCCGGAGGACTCGCCTGGGCCGCCTGGGAGCGCGCCCTGCGATCCGGCCAGGAGGCGGCGCGCAACGCGGGCGAGGTCGCCGAAGAGGCGTACTTCCACCACGAGTTGGGGATCCTCGCGCTCTGCGCGGGGCAGCTCGACCGGGCCCGCGCCGAGCTGGAGGCCTCCATCGGGCTGCGCGGCGCGCTCGCCGACAAGCGCGGCATGATCTCCGGTCGCCGGGCCCTCGCGCTGGTCGCCGACCGCTCGGGCGCCGCGCTGCCCGGCGGCCGCACCGCCGCGGCCGAGGAGGTCCCCGACGCGCGCTACGAGGAGTCGGCGTCGCCCCCCGGCGGCGTCCCCGCCGCCTTCGCGCTGCCCGAACCGCCCGCGGAACCCGACACGCTGGTCACCAGCAAGGTGGCGCCCGCGGCCGCCACCACCGCTTCGGGGCCGGCGCCGAGCCGCCGCTCCATCATCAGCGGCACCCGGCGCAACCTCGTCGCGGCGGGCGCAGGAGCCCTGCTCGCCGCCGTCCTCGGCACCGTCGTCACGCTCGGCGCCACGTCCGACAACGACACGCCCGACGGCGACAAGGTCACCACGGAGCAGTCCGCGAAGGAGGACCACGGCGACGACGGCCTGACCGCCGACAAGCCGCAGAAGGACTCCACGAGCCGCCCCGCCGGCCCGGGCAGGGACGGCGCCACCGGCAGCGCGGGCGCCCCGGCGCCGAGCGACAGCGGCGCGCCCTCCGGCAAGCCGAGCGACAGCGGTGAACCGTCGGACGGGCCGACCGGGCCCACGGGCAAGCCGACCAAGCCGACCGGCAAGCCCACCGAGCCCACGGGCAAGCCGACCGAGCCGTCGGACCCGCCGACCTCGCACGACCCGACGGACCCGCCGACGTCCGACGACCCGACGCCGACGCCGTCCTCGACGCCCCCGAGCGCCGACCCGCCCGCCTCGCCCGACACCTCGAACTCGGCGAGCGACAGCACGATGAGCTCCCCGAGCGGCTCGGGCGGCCCGTCGGCGGCCTGAGAGCCTGTGTCATATCCCCGGCCGGGCGGGCGTCGTCTGGCACGCACTCCCCCACGCCTGAACGGCGCGGGGGGACCCCCATCCGCGTTGCCGAAAAGCCCTAGTAGCTCCTCCCCCAGGCCTTAAGGGCCCGGGGGACCCCCATCGAGGACTTCCCGGCGCCTTGCGATCGCACGCACCAGACGACGCCCGCTGATCCGACCGGGGATATGACACAGGCTCTGAGCGGCCCGCGTACGCGAAGAGGGCCGGGTCCACCAGGACCCGGCCCTCCTTCACGCCCGTACCGGCGTACGCGATGTCAGAACAGCCGGAGCTTGTCGTCCTCGATGCCGCGCAGCGCGTTGTAGTCCAGGACGGCGCAGCCGATGCCGCGGTCCGTGGCGAGAACGCGTGCCTGCGGCTTGATCTCCTGGGCGGCGAAGATGCCCTTGACCGGCGCCAGGTGCGGGTCGCGGTTCAACAGCTCCAGATAGCGGGTGAGTTGCTCGACGCCGTCGATCTCGCCGCGCCGCTTGATCTCGACGGCGACGGTCTGCCCGTCGGCGTCGCGGCAGAGGATGTCCACCGGGCCGATCGCGGTCATGTACTCGCGACGAATGAGTGAATACCCCTCGCCCAGTGTCTCGATCCGGTCGGCGAGCAGCTCCTGAAGGTGTGCTTCCACGCCGTCCTTGATGAGGCCCGGGTCGACGCCCAGCTCGTGCGAGGAGTCGTGCAGGATCTCCTCCATCGTGATGATGAGCTTCTCGCCCGCCTTGTTCACGACGGTCCACACACCGGTGTCGTCCCCTGTCCCCTCCTTCAAGGTGCAGGGCGGCGACATCCAGTTGAGCGGTTTGTAGGCCCTGTCGTCCGCGTGGATGGAGACGCTGCCGTCCGCCTTCACGAGGATCAGGCGGGGGGCCGAGGGGAGGTGGGCGGTGAGCCGGCCCGCGTAGTCCACGGAGCATCGGGCAATGACGAGACGCATGGGGCGCAACGCTACTCGACTCGGGGCGGTGCACGCGATTCGCCCGTCACGCACCCCGGGCCGCCCCCGCCCCGCGCGACTTGTCCGCCGATGAACCCGTTCGATCCTGGCCGGTTATGCGCCCAATCTCCTGGTGCGGTCACCGCGCGGTGCCTACCGTAGAAGCAAGAGGTCGTCATCCGTGCACGCTGCGTAGGCGGACCCCATCCCTGTCCGTAAGCCCCCGCTCCCCGGGGGTGCGAGAGGAGAACCCATGTCGCTCGACGTCTCACCGGCACTGTTGGAACAGGCCGAGCGAGGCGAGGTCGACGAAGCAGAATTCGTCGACTGCGTCCGGACCTCCCTGCCTTACGCATGGGAGATGATCAGCTCCCTGGTGGCCCAGCTGAAGGTCGACGGCGGCGAGTTCGCCGACAACCGGACTCCGCCGCCGGACGAGCAGGCCCGTGGCCAGCTGCTGCGCGCTCTCGCGAGTGACGCGATTCGCGGGGCCCTGCAGCGGCACTTCGGTGTGCGTCTGGCTTTCCAGAACTGCCACCGCGTGGCCGTCTTCCCGCTGGATGCGTCAGTGGACGACCGGCTCGCCCGCTTCACCTCGATCCGCGGCCAGCTGCTCAACCAGTCACCCGAACTCCGGGACTGCTGACGTATGTTGCCGCTGCTCCGGACGCGGGAGGTGTTTCAGTCCGGAGCGGCGGCTCCGCGGTCGACGGCGGATCTCAGCCGAGCTGGGGCAGTACCTCGGCGCCCAGCCTCCGTACGTTCTCCTCGGTGGCCGAGAGGTCGCCCGAGCCCTCCACGAGCAGGGCGAAACGCGTGATGCCGGTGCGCTCCGAGGTGGCGGCGAGCCGGTCGGCGCACACCTGCGGGGTCCCGACGGGGTGCAGCCCGCAGAGCAGTTCGGTGTAGGCCAGCGGGTCCCGCATGGCGCGGTGGCGGCCGTCCACGGTCACATGGGCGTCCAGCCCCTGCTTCAGCCAGCCGGGCATGGCCTTCTGTAACGTCTCCGCGGCCTCCAGACGCCGGTCCGCGATCTGGGCGACGCCCGCGGAGACGTGCGAGGCCGCGGCGATGTCCTCGGGCCCGTGCCCCGCAGCACGTGCGTGCCGATTCCACAAGGCCACCATTTCGGCCTTCTCGTCGTCGCCCACATGCATGCCCAGGAGCATCGGCAGGCAGCGCTGGGCGGCGAGCCGCACACTCGACGGCGAGGTGCAGGCGACGATCACTTCGGGACCGCTGTCGCCCACGCCGTTCAAGGCTTCCTGCGGGCGCGGTACGACGGCCACCTCGCGGAAGGCGAACCGCTCGCCCCGGCTCTCGACCCGGGCCTCGCTCAGCCACTTCAGGAGCAGGTCGAGGGAGTCGGGGAACCCCTTCTCGTACGCCTCCAGGCCGGCCCCGAAGACCTCCAGGTCCACCCACGGGCCGCCGCGTCCGACGCCGAGCGAGAACCGGCCGCCGGACGTCACGTGCAGCAACGCGGCCTGCTCGCCGAGCGCCACGGGGTGCGCGGTCGGGAGTACGCTCACGGCCGTGCCGACGTGGATCCGCCGCGTCCGCCCGAGGAGCAGCGCCGCGAGGGTCACCGCCGAAGGGCACGTGCCGTACGGAACGAAATGGTGCTCGCCGAGCCAGACCGAGTCGAGGCCCGCCTCCTCCGCCACCTCGGCGGACCGCACCGCCCGGTGCAGCGCCTCCCCCTGCCCCTGGCCGGGAAACTGGGCGGCCAGAACAAAACTACCTACACGCATCGAACTCCTGCCTCCTTGGCGCCGACGCAGGCACTCCCCCTACGCGCAACAACGTGTGACACGTGCCAAAGGCACGGCCTGGCGTGAAGATTGTTTGATTTTCCGTGCAGCGGGCGGGCCGGAGGGCACCGGAAGGCGACGGGTACCCCGCGGCGCGGCGCGTAGGCTGGTCACCCTCCTGACCGCCGTACAGCCCGTGAGGTGTTTCGTGTCCCCGCGTCGCAACCGCCCCAAGGGCGCCGGAGAGCCGAGGGCGTCCGCGGACGCGGAGCCGCCGGGCCGCTACGGCGGCTTCCAGAACACCGTCAGCTGGCAGGGCGAGCAGTGGAGCGTGCGGCACGTCGCGGGCGCCAGCGCGGCCGGCAAGCGGTACCGCTGCCCCGGCTGCGACCAGGAGATCCCCTCGGCCCTCGCGCACGTGGTGGCCTGGCCCGAGCACTCGGGCGTGGACGAGCGCAGGCACTGGCACAAGGCGTGCTGGAACGCGAAGGACCGCCGCACCACGCGGGTGCAGCGGTCCCGTAACGCGCCGAGGTACTGACGCCCGTCCGGCCGGCTCCGGCTATACGTCGCGCTTCTCCAGGAGCGCGAACGCGCCCGCGACGGCGGCCGCCGTGATGACGAGGAGCAGCGCCAGCTGCGCGCCGCCGCTGCCACCCGTGTCCTCCGCGCCGAAGATCTTGGCGAGGGCGGTGATGGCGTTGTAGTCGTTCATCTTCTCGCCGAGCGGCTCCGTGCTCTTCCAGATCATCAGGAACCCGGGCAGGATCGCGGGCACCAGGACCACGCCGAGCATCGCCGTGATGGCGCCCGCGGAGTGGCGCAGCATGGAGCCGACGCAGAGCGCGAGGACGCCGAGCAGCGAGACGTACAGGCCACCCTTGAAGACCGTGCCCGCCCACGGCAGGTCGCCCGCCTCCGGGCCGCTGTTCGCGGCCGACCCGGCCAGGCCCACCAACAGGATGGAGCCGGCCGAGACGACGAAGGCGACCACGAAGAAGATCAGGATCTTCGCGGTGAGGACGCGGTGGCGCTGCGGGGACGCGGTGAACGTCGGGCGGATCATGCCCGTGCCGTACTCGGACGAGGTGACGAGGACGCCGAGCGTGATCAGGCAGATCTGGCCGAGCATCAGGCCGAAGAAGGCCGGGACGGTGAACGGCATGTCCGCGTAGTCGGCCGGGTCGGTGTTCGCCACGGCGAGCAGGCCGATGCCGATGACCAGGAGCAGGAAGATGCCCAGCGTCCACATCGTGGAGCGGACCGACTTGATCTTCGTCCACTCGGAGGCGAGGGCGTTGCCGAGGTGGGTCTTCTTGACCGGGATCGGCGAGGTGTAGGCGTTGGCCATCGCCTGCTGCCAGGCGGAGGGCGGCGCGGGGGCGGCGGGCGCGGGGGCCGCGGGGGCGCCCTGCGTCGGAGCGCCTTGCACCGGGGCGCCTTGCACCGGGGCGCCCTGCACCGGGGCGCCTGCCTGTGCGTACGCCTGCTGGGGCTGTGCCTGCGGCTGCGGCTGCTGCTGCGGCGTCGGAGGCGTGGTCATCGCTGGTCCTCGCTGTCGCGCTTGGTCATGTCGGGGGCGGGGGCTGCGGGGGGAGCCGCCGGGGCCTGCTGGGGCGCCGTGGCGTAGGGGTTCGGCGTCCCGGGCGCGCCCTGCGGCTGGGGCATCGCGAAGGGCTGGCCGCCCTGCTGGGGCGGCGGCGGGGCGTACCAGCCGGGCTGGCCCTGGCCGGGCACCGGCACGCCCTGCGGCAGCGCGCCGGGGGGCATGGCGCCGGGCGGCATCTCCTGCTGGAGGCCCGCGCGCTGGTCGACCGTGGAGCGGTAGTCGACGGCACCCTGCGTCATCCGCATGTACGCCTCCTCCAGCGAGGCCTGGTGCGGGGAGAGCTCCCACAGGCGGACGTCCGCGCCGTGCGCGAGGTCGCTGATGCGGGGAAGCGGCAGACCGGTGACGCGCAGCGCGCCGTCCTGCTCGGGCAGTACCTGGCCGCCCGCCTCGGTCAGCAGGGCCGTCAGCTTCTCGCGGTGCTCGGGCTCGCTGTCCGGCGTGCGCACCCGCGCGAAGTCCGCGGAGTTGTGCGAGATGAAGTCCCTGACGCTCATGTCGGCGAGCAGCTGGCCGCGGCCGATGACGATCAGGTGCTCGGCGGTGAGCGCCATCTCGCTCATCAGGTGGGACGACACGAAGACCGTGCGCCCCTCGGCCGCGAGCGACTTCATCAGGTTGCGGACCCAGAGGATGCCCTCGGGGTCGAGGCCATTGACCGGCTCGTCGAAGAGCAGCACCTGCGGGTCGCCGAGGAGCGCCGCGGCGATGCCCAGGCGCTGGCCCATGCCGAGCGAGAAGCCCTTGGAGCGCTTCTTCGCCACGTCCTGCAGCCCCACGACGCCGAGCACCTCGTCGACCCTGCGGGCCGGGATGCCGGAGAGCTGCGCGAGGCAGAGCAGGTGGTTGCGGGCGTGCCGGCCGCCGTGCACGGCCTTGGCGTCGAGCAGCGCACCGACCTGGCGGGGGGCGTTCGGGAGCTTGCGGTACGGATAGCCACCGATCGTCACCTGCCCGGTGGTGGGCGCGTCGAGCCCGAGGATCATGCGCATCGTCGTCGACTTGCCGGAGCCGTTGGGCCCGAGGAAGCCGGTGACGGTACCCGGCCGCACCTGGAAGGAAAGGTTGTACACGGCTGTCTTGGCGCCATAGCGCTTCGTCAGGCCGACTGCCTCGATCATTCTCCGCACCCATCGAATGGTTCAGGACGTCGGGGCACACGCCCCCGTAAGGGTTAGGAGGATAACGGGGAGCTGACGGTTCCAGCCAAGAGCGAGTAAAACGGCCGGGCTCAGCCAGGCGGAACCGGGAGCTCCGTCCACGGCAGCACCCAGCCCTCCTCTGCGAAGAGGAGAGTGCCCCGGGCACGCAGTTCCGGGTCGGCGGCCGCCCGCCGCACCCAGGTCGCCGCGTCGGGCCCGAGCAGTTCGCGCAGCCGCGGCGACGCGTCGAGCAGGGCGTCGAGCAGGACCGCCTGGTCGCCGCCGCCGGGCCGCGGCGCTCCGGTGACCGGGTCGGCGAGGAGGCCGCGCGCGCTGACGTAGACGTACGCCTCGCCGAGCCGCTCGCCGGAGGGCAGGGTCATCCCGTACGCGTCGCCCGGGAGCCGGACCCGCCGGTAGTTGGGGAGTTCCGTGGCGTCGACCGCGGCCAGCTGGGCCCCGTCCAGCCAGGACACGACGAGGGCGGCCCGCGCCTCAGGGGCGCCGTAGGGGGCGGCCGCCACGTACCCGGCGCGGCCGATGTGCGCGGAGCAGCCGATGCCGATGCCGCGCAGCCGCACGGGCACCATCGGCACGGCGCCGGGGATGCCGAGCCGGGTGAGCTTGTGGGAGAGCTGTCCGGGGGAGGCGTTCGAGCCGACGGCGATCACCGGCAGCCGCCCGGCGACGGGCGTCCGGCCGAGGCCGGCGAGGACCTCGTCCAGCGGGCGGTGGGGGCGGCGGCCGCCGCCGACGGTCCACGCGCCGAGCCCGCCCCGCCGCGCCCGGAGCGGCAGCAGCTCGGCACCGGTCAGCAGGGAGGGGACCGTGACCGGGAGGCCGGGGTAGGTGAGGGGCTGCAGGGCGGGCACCCCGTCGAGACCGAGCGCCGCGAGTCCGTGGTCCTGCGCCGTCACACGCCCCCCTGTGGCCCCGCGGCCGTACGTCCTGCGGGACGCTGCCCTCACGCGTCCCTCTTCTTCAGCAGTACGTACCCACCGATCAGCGCCGCCACCACCCACACCGCCATGATCGCGAGACCGCCCCACGGCCCGTACGGGGTGTCGTCGTCGAAGGGCGACTTGACCTGCATGATCTTGCTGCCGGCCTGGTCGGGCAGGAAGCGGCCGATCTTCTTCGTCGCCGATACGTTGCCGAGGATGCTGGAGATCAGGAAGAAGAACGGCATCAGGATGCCGAGGGAGAGCATCGGGCTGCGCAGCATCGCCGCGACGCCCATCGAGAACATCGCGATGAGCGCCATGTAGAGGGCGCCGCCGAGCACCGCGCGCAGCACGCCGGGGTCGCCGAGCCGGGCCTTGTACGGGCCGAGCATCGCCTGCCCCACGAAGAACGTGAGGAAGCTGGTGACCAGGCCCACCGCGAACGCCAGCAGGGTCGCGACGCCGATCTTGCTGAACAGGAACGTGGCGCGCTGCGGCACCGCCGCGAGCGACGTGCGGATCATGCCGGTGCTGTACTCGTTCGAGACGACGAGCACCCCGAACACGATCATCGCGAGCTGGCCGAGGGACATCCCGGCGAAGCTGATGAAGGTCGGGTCGAAGGTCAGCCGGTCCTTGGCGTCCAGACTGTCGTAGTCGTTCTTGGACAGGATGCTGATCAAGGCGCCGAGCGCGACCGTGACGACGACGGCGAGGCCGAGCGTCCAGACGGTCGACGAGACCGAGCGGATCTTGGTCCACTCCGACTTCAGAACCTGCGTCGCGGCCATCGCTCAGACGTCCTTCCGCTGCTGCCAGCCTTCGCCCCAGCCGGTGTCCGCCGGCCCCGCGGCGCTCGGCGGCGGTCCGCCGCGTTCGTGGTCCGCGTGCGCGTGGTACTCCACGGACTCCGCGGTGAGCTGCATGAAGGCTTCCTCGAGCGAGGCCTGCTGGGGGCTCAGTTCATGGAGGACGAGCCCGTGGCCCGCGGCGAGCTCACCGAGCCGCTCGGCGGCCGCCCCGTCCACTTCCAGGGCCCCGTCACCCGCCTCGACGGCGGTGACGCCCGCCTCGTGCAGCACGTCGAGGAGGCGTTCGCGCTGCGGGGAGCGCAGCCTGACGTACGACCGGGAGTTCTGCCGGATGAAGTCGGACATCGACAGATCGGCGAGGAGGCGGCCCTGGCCGATCACGACGAGGTGTTCGGCGGTGAGCGCCATCTCGCTCATCAGGTGCGAGGAGACGAAGACCGTACGGCCCTGTGCGGCAAGGGACTTCATGAGGTTCCGGATCCAGTGGATGCCCTCGGGGTCGAGGCCGTTGACCGGCTCGTCGAACATCAGGATCTCGGGGTCGCCGAGCAGGGCGCCCGCGATGCCCAGGCGCTGGCCCATGCCGAGCGAGAAGCCCTTGGCCTTCTTCTTGGCGACGGCGCTCAGGCCGACGGTGTCGAGGACCTCGCTGACGCGCCCGCGCGGGATGCCGTTGCTCTGCGCGAGGCAGAGCAGATGGTTGAAGGCGCTGCGGCCGCCGTGCATCGCCTTGGCGTCGAGCAGGGCGCCGATGTACTTCAGGGGGTCCTTCAGCTGGGAGTAGTGCCTGCCGTCGATGCGGACGTCACCGGCCGAGGGGTTGTCGAGCCCGAGCAGCATGCGCATGGTCGTGGACTTCCCGGCACCGTTCGGGCCCAGGAAGCCGGTGACCAGGCCGGGGCGCACGGTGAAGGTCAGGTTGTTGACGGCGACCTTCTCGCCGTACCGCTTGGTCAGCCCCTCAAGCTCGATCATGCGGCAACGCTAAAACGTGACAGGGCCCCCTGCCACTGGAGAGCAGGGGGCTCTGGCGCCCCTGTCAGGGGCGCGGGGAACCGCGCGCCCAGCCACAGCCGGTCCGCGGGTCCCGTACTCGCTAGCGGGTCTGCTGCGCCGGGACTCCCCGGGAGACCGGCTCGTCGTCGGCGGGCGTACCGGCGGCGGCCACCGCCGCACCCGTGAGCGTCGCCAGCATCTCGCGCACATTGGTCAGCTGCGCGTTGATGCTGTCCCGGCGGTTGGTGAGCGCCGCGAGCTCGCGCTCGGACTCCGACCGGATGCGGTCCGCCTTGGCGTTCGCGTCGGCCACGATGTCCTCGGCCTGGCGCTGGGCGGTCTCGACGGTCTGCCGGGCGCGGCGCTCCGCGTCCGTGCGCAGCTTCTCCGCCTCCAGACGCAGCTGCTCCGCGCGGTGCTCGATCTCCGCGAGGCGCTTCTCCGCCTTGGCCTGACGGGAGGCCAGGTCACGCTCGGACTGCTCGCGGCGCTTGGCGAGGTTCGTCTCGAAGTCCGCGGCGGCCTGGGCGGCCTTGGCGCGGGTCTCCTCGAAGAGGGCGTCCGCCTCCTCACGCTTGGACTGCGCGTCCTTCTGGGCCTCGGCCCGCAGCGCGTTCGCCTCGCCCTTGGCCTTCTCGACGATCCGGACGCCCTCGTCCTCGGCCTTGGCCTTGCGCTCGGTGGCGAACGACTCGGCGTCGTTGCGCACCTGCTGGGCCGCGGACTCGGCGAGCTCCCTGTGCTGTTCGGCCGCGCGACGGGCCTCTTCGCGCAGGTCCTTCGCCTCCTCCTCGGCGAGGCGGAGGATCTTCTCGACGCGGGCACCGAGACCGGCGTACGACGGCTCGGCGTCGGCGACCTGGGCCTGGGCGTTCTGCGTTTCGAGGTGCAGCTCCTCGATGCGCTTTTCCAGAGCAGTGATACGGGCGAGAGCGCTGTCACGGTCGGAGACGAGCTTGGAGATACGTTCGTCCACCTGAGCGCGGTCGTACCCACGCCGCACAAGCTCGAAGCCGTAGGGGGAAGTGTCGCTCATGGGGTTCCTGTCGAATGAGACCGGTGAGGTGATAGAGGGAATCCTAGGGGTCCAGGCGGCGTGTCATCGAGCAGATGCCCGTTTGATCTGGAGAATGACACCCCTTTTGAGTGGCTAACCGCCAGAGTACTTGCCAGCGACAGGGCCAAAGGTCCTTACAGAGCACGCGAGATGCTCTTTGGCTAGCCCTCCGACTGCTTGCCACCCGAACGTGTCGACCCCGCCGCGGCCCCGGCCTTGACGCCACCGGTTCCGGAGCCGCTGTTGGGCCCGGACTTCGCGCCGCCCGTCGGGGCCTCGAAAGACTCCAACGCCTCCAGCACGTCCTGGACACGGGAGATCTCCGCATTGATGTCCGCGCGGCGCCGGACCAGGACCTCCAGCTCGCGCTTGCCCTCCTCGACCGTCTGCGTGGCCTCCGCCTCCGCCTCGGCCTTGATCCGCTCGGCCTCGCGCGTCAGCGCGGCCTTCTTCGTCTCGGCCTCCTTCAGGAGCGCCTCGGCCTTCTTCACCGCGGAGATACGGACCTTGCTCGCCTCGGAGTTGGCGTCGGCGACCATCTCCTTGGCCTTCGCCTCGGCCTCCGCGAGCTGCTCCTCGGCGGCCTTGACCAGTGCGTCGCAGCGCTCGCCCGCGGACTTCATCGCCTCGGCGGACTCGCGGCGGGCGCGGTCGTGCAATTGCTCGATCTCGGCGGTCAGGCGGTCGCGCTGCTCCTCGGAGCGCTCCCTTATGGCGGTCGCGTCGCGGCGGGCGCCGACGAGCAACTCGTCCGCGTCCGTACGGGACTTCTCCACCAGGGAGTTGCCCTCGATCGTCGCCTCGGCGACCAGCCGCTCGGCCTCCTGGCGGGCCGCGCCCACCATCGTGTCGGCCTGCGCCTCGGCGTCGGTCGTCGCCTTCAACGCCTTCTCCTGGGCGTCGGCGGTCAGCTTCTCGGCCTCGGCCGCCGCCTCAGTGATGAGCTTGTCGACCTGCTCGGCGGCTTCCTGGCGGCGCTTGTTGGCGGCCTGGCGGGCCTCGTCGAGGGTCCGCTCGGCCTCGTCGCGCGCCTCGGACGTGAGCCGCTCGGCCTCCCGGGCCGCGTCCGCCTTGACGCGCTCGGACTCGCCGCGGATCCGCTCGGCGTGCTGCTGCGCGGAGTTGACCGTCTCGGCGGCCTCGGCACGCAGCCGCTCCGCGTCGCCGGAGGCGTCCGAGATGAGCTTCTCGGCCTTCGCCACGGACTCCGCGCGCAGCCGCTCCGCCTCGGCGGCGGTCTCCGCGGTGAGCCGCTCGGCCTCGGCGGTCGATTCGGCACGCAGCCGCTCGGCCTGCTCGGCGGCCTCCGTACGGACGCGCTCGGCCTCCGCGGCCGTGTCGTTCTGCAGCTTCTCGGCCTCGCTGCGGGCCTCGCCGATCAGCTGGTCGGCCTGGCTCGCGGCGTCGCCGCGGATGCGGTTGGCGTCCTCGCGGGCGTCGGCACGCGTGCGGGACGCGTCCTGCTCGGCCTGCGCGATGGTGTCCGATGCCTCCGTGCGCACCCGCTGGGCGTGCTCCGAGGCGTCCGAGCGCATCCGCTCGGCCTCCGCGATGGCCTCCGAAACCGTGCGCTCGGCAAGGGACTTCGCGGCCTCCGAAGCCTCCGCCGCCTCCCGCCGGGTGCGGTTGGCGTCCTCGGTGGCGCGCTCCCGCTCGGCATAGGCATCGGAGCGGACGCGGTCGGCCTCCTCCTGCGCCTCCGTCTTCGTGCGCTCGGCGGCGTGCTCGGCGGCCGAGCGCAGGCCCGTGACCTCTTCCTGCGCCGCCTCGTGCAGGCCGGCCACGGAGTCCCGTACGGACTGGGCGTGCTGCTCGGCGGCCGAGACCGTCTCGCTCGCGCGGCGGTCGGCCTCCTCGACGAGGCGGACCGCCTCGGCCTGCGCCTCCTCCACGCGCTTGCGGGCGGACGCGAGGAGCTCCTCGCTCTGCTCGCGGGCGCGCTCACGCTCCTGATCGGCCTCCGCGCGCGCGGAGCCCAGGGTCTCCTCGGCCTCGCGGCGGCGACGGGCGGCCTCCTCCTGGGCGGCGGACAGCGCCTCGGCGGCCTCCGCGGCGACCCGCTCGGCGGCTGCCGCGGCCTCCGCGCGGACGCGGTCGGCGGTCTCCTGCGCCTCGGTCTTGAGCCGCTCGGCCTCGGCGGCGGCCTCCGAACGCAGGCGTACGGCGATGTTCTCGCCCTCCGCGCGGGCCTGCGAGGCATCGGCGGCCGCCTCCGTGCGCAGCCGCTCCGCCTCGGACTCGGCCTGCGACTGGAGCGTGCGGATCCGCTCGGCGGACTCCATGCGCAGCCGGTCCGTCTCGTCCGTGGCCTCCTTGCGGATGCGCTCGGCCTGCGCGCGGGCGTCGGTCAGCGCCTGCTCGGCGGCGGCCAGACGCTCCTCGGCCTCCGTGTGCAGCCGCGTCAGCTCGTCGGCGGCCTCGGCCTGACGCGCCGCTATGGCCCGCTCGGTCTCCTCGCGCAGCGCCCGCGCGGCCTCCTCGGCCTCGGACTTCGTCGTCTCGGCCTGCTCGGCGGCCTCCTCGCGGTGCCGCTCGGCCTCCTCACGGGTGCGCTCCAGGGTCTCCTCTGCCTGCGTGCGCAGCGCCGTGGCGCGCTCGACGGCCTCGGTGCGGACCCGGTCGCTCTCGGCGGTCGCCGCCGTGCGCAGCTCGTCCGCGTCGGCCTTCGCCTTGGCAAGGAGCTCCTCGGCGGACTTGGCCGCCTCCTCGATCTGCTGGACCGCCTCGCGCCGCGCCTCGCCCCGGATGCGCTCGCCCTCGGCGACCGCGTCGGCCCGCAGCTGCTCGGCCTCGCCGCGCAGCCGGCGCGCCTCCTCCTGCAGCTCGACGGTCTTGGCGCGGTACTCCTTGGTGTCGTCCTTGGCCGCGCCCTTGAGCTCCTCGGCGATGTCGTGCGCCTCGGCACGCAGCCGGTCCGCCTCGGTCTCCGCCTCGGAGCGGATCCGCTCGGCCTCCTCGGTGGCGGCCTTCGTCGTCTCCTTGGCTTCCTTGGAGGCCTTGTCGAGGACCTCCTCGGCGGTCCGCGCGGCCTTCGCGAGCTGGCCCGCGGTCTCCTCGGCGGTGATCGTGCGCGCCTTCTCGGCGGCCTCCGCGATCAGCTTCTCGGCCTGCGCGCGAGCGTCGGCGACCAGCTGTTCGGCCTCGGACCTGGCGGCCTCGGCCTCCTTGGTGGCCTCGCCGACCAGCCGGGCGACCTGCTCCTTGGCGGTGCGCGTGCGCTGTTCGTTGGCGCCTTCCGCGGCCGAGAGCTGCTTGGTGGCGGTCTCCTTGGCCTCGGCGAGCACCTTCTCGGCCTCGCTGCGCGCCTCGCGCAGCGCCGTCTCGGCCTCGGCCATGCGCTGCTCGGCGGCGCGGCTCGCCTCGGCGTTCTGGCGGCGCGCCTGCTCGGACTCGGTCGCCGTGGTGGAGCGCAGCTGCTCGGCGTGGTCGGTGGCCTCCTGGGCCTGCGTGGACGCGGCGTTCAGGAGGCGCTCGGCGTCCGTGCGGGCGCGGCGCAGGATCGCCTCGGCCTCGGCGCGGGCCGCCTCGGCGTCCCCGGCCAGGCGCTGGCGGGCCTCCTCGGCGACGCGGGCGGCCTCCGCGCGGGCGGCGGCGAGGGACTGCTCGGCCTCGGCGCGCGACTCGTCCAGGAGACGGCGGGCCTGCTGTTCGGTACGGGCCCTGAGCTGCTCGGCCCATGCCACGTTCTCGTTGACGTGCGACTCGACGGTCTGCCGGCGCTCGTTCAGCTCCTGGTCGAGCTGCTGGCGCCGCGTCACGGCCTCGGTGTGCAGCTCGGACTGGAGCCTGGCCTGCTGTTCGGCGTGCTCCTGGAGGATGCGCTGGGTCTGCGCCCGGGCGTCCCGCAGCTCGCGCTCGGCGTCGGCGCGCAGCTGTTCGGCCTGGATCTGGGCGTTGCGGAGCAGCTGCTCGGCCTGGTACCCGATGTCCGCGCTGTCGTAGGCAGGACGGGACGCGAGGTTGCGGCGCGCCTCGTGCAGCTTGGCGCGCAACACCTCGACCTGGTAGCCGAGGTCCTCGGCGTGCTGGACGGCCTTCTCCCGCTCGGTCTTCAGCCGGTCCATCTCGGCCTCGAACCGCGACAGACTGTCGGTCTCAGCCCGCGAGTTCTCTTGGCGTTCGTAGCCCCGCACTGCGCGGTCCCATCCTTCCCCAAGCTCTACGAGCAGGGGATACCCCAACCCTGGTCGCAAGTCTCTCCAACGAGCTCCGTCCATCCGCCGAACGGGGCCCCCGGGTGAATGGTGTCAGATCAACAGCGGAGCATGGGCTGCTGCCCCGACGCTCGTCCCCCGAAACCCGGACCCCGGCACTCGGCCGCCCTGAAGTTCGGACGGCCGCCCCTCACCCTACCGGCCCAGATATACGGAGGTCAGTGCTCCGGTGCCTCGGAGGGTGCCGAAGTGACAAGTTCCGTAAGGACTCCGTGGCAGTCCTTGGGGTGCAGGAAGGTGATGCGTGACCCCATGGAGCCGATCCGGGGCTCTTCGTAGAGCACGCGTACGCCCTTGTCCTTGATGGCCGCGGCGTCGCCGTCCACGTCGGCGGTGCCGAAGGCGATGTGGTGGACGCCCTCGCCGTTCTTGGCCAGCCACTTGCCGACCGCGGAGTCGTCGCGGGTCGGCTCAAGGAGCTGGAGGTAGGAGGCGCCTCCGTCGCCGGTGTCGTTGATCTTGAGCATGGCCTCACGCACGCCCTGCTCCTCGTTGACCTCGCTGTGGGTCACCTCGAATCCGTACGTCGCGCGGTAGAACTCGACGGTCTTGTCGAGGTCGAAACAGGCGATCCCGATGTGATCGATTCGCGTCAGCATGCTTCAAGTGCAGCGCTTGACGCAGTGATTACGCAACGTGCGCGCGATCACACCTGCCGCCCGGTGACGGCGGGGGTACTGCTCAGTACATTCAGATAAACCCTCGTTAACTCCTCTCCTCCCAAGGGGTCGTCGCACATGGCAGGAACGACCGGCACCACCTCAGTGATCGTCTCGGGCGCACGAACGCCCATGGGCCGCCTCCTCGGCTCGCTGAAGTCCTTCTCGGGTGCGGACCTGGGGGGTTTCGCGATCAAGGCCGCGCTCGAGCGCGCGGGCATCGGAGGCGACCAGGTCCAGTACGTGATCATGGGCCAGGTGCTCCAGGCCGGGGCAGGGCAGATCCCGGCGCGCCAGGCCGCCGTCAAGGCGGGCATCCCCATGAACGTCCCCGCACTCACCATCAACAAGGTGTGCCTGTCGGGCCTCGACGCCATCGCGCTCGCCGACCAGCTGATCCGCGCCGGCGAGTTCGACATCGTGGTGGCGGGCGGCCAGGAGTCGATGACCAACGCCCCGCACCTGCTCCCCAAGTCCCGCGAGGGCCACAAGTACGGCGCGATCGAAATGATCGACTCCATGGCGTACGACGGCCTGACCGACTCCTTCGACGGCGTCGCGATGGGCGAGTCCACGGAGAAGCACAACACCCGTCTCGGCATCGGCCGCCCCGAGCAGGACGAGGTGGGCGCGCTCTCCCACCGGCGTGCCGCCGCGGCGCAGAAGAACGGCCTGTTCGAGGCCGAGATCACCCCGGTCGAGATCCCGCAGCGCAAGGGCGACCCGGTCCTCTTCGCCCAGGACGAGGGCATCCGCCCGGAGACCACGGCCGAGTCGCTCGGCAAGCTGCGCCCCGCCTTCGGCAAGGACGGCACGATCACGGCCGGCACGGCCTCGCAGATCTCCGACGGCGCGGCCGCGGTCGTGGTCATGTCCAAGGCCAAGGCCGAGGAGCTTGGCCTGGCCTGGATCGCGGAGATCGGCGCCCACGGCAATGTGGCGGGACCCGACAGCTCGCTGCAGTCGCAGCCGTCCAACGCGATCCTGCACGCCCTGAAGAAGGAGGGCCTGCAGGTATCGGACCTCGATCTGATCGAGATCAACGAGGCCTTCGCCGCCGTCGCGGTGCAGTCAATGAAGGACCTCGGCGTGTCCTCGGAAAGGGTGAACGTCAACGGCGGCGCCATTGCCCTGGGTCACCCGATCGGGATGTCCGGTGCCCGTGTCGTGCTGCACCTCGCCCTGGAACTGAGGCGGCGCGGCGGTGGCGTGGGTGCGGCCGCGCTGTGCGGTGGCGGTGGTCAGGGCGATGCCCTGATCGTGAAGGTGGCCAGGGCCTAGCCTCCGCCTGGCCGCCGCAGTGAGTCGTACGTAGTGAACGGAGCTGTGATGCAGGACGTCCCCTCTCTCGTGGCGCAGGCCCGCGAGGGCAGGCCGCGGGCCGTGGCCCGGCTGATCTCACTGGTCGAGGGGGCGTCGCCGCAGCTGCGCGAAGTGATGGCCGCGCTGGCGCCGCTCGCGGGCAACGCGTACGTGGTCGGCCTCACGGGGTCGCCGGGTGTCGGCAAGTCGACATCGACGTCGGCGCTCGTGAGCGCCTACCGGCGGACCGGGAAGCGGGTCGGCGTCCTCGCCGTCGACCCGTCGTCCCCCTTCTCCGGAGGCGCGCTCCTCGGCGACCGGGTGCGGATGTCGGACCACGCGTCCGACCCCGGCGTCTACATCCGCTCCATGGCCACACGCGGCCACCTCGGCGGACTCGCGTGGGCCGCGCCGCAGGCCATCCGCGTCCTGGACGCCGCGGGCTGCGACGTGATCCTCGTCGAGACCGTCGGCGTCGGACAGTCCGAGGTGGAGATCGCCTCGCAGGCGGACACCTCGGCCGTCCTCCTCGCGCCCGGCATGGGCGACGGCATCCAGGCGGCGAAGGCCGGAATCCTGGAGATCGGCGACGTGTACGTCGTCAACAAGGCCGACCGCGACGGCGCCGACGCGACCGCCCGCGAGCTGAACCACATGCTGGGCCTCGGTGAGTCCCGCGGCCCCGGTGACTGGCGCCCGCCCATCGTGAAGACGGTCGCGGCGCGCGGCGAGGGCATCGACGAGGTCGTCGAGGCGCTTGAGAAGCACCGGGCGTGGATGGAGGAGCGGGGCGTCCTCGCGGAGCGCCGGGTCGCCCGCGCCTCCCGCGAGGTCGAGACGATCGCCGTCACGACGCTGCGCGAGCGGATCGGCTCCCTGCACGGCGACCTCAGGCTGTCCGCGCTCGCGGAGCGGATCGTGGCGGGGGAGCTGGACCCGTACACGGCGGCCGACGAACTGGTCGAGGGGCTGACGGAGAGCTAGGGCCCTTCTGGCGGCCCACGGAAAAATAGGGGTGCCGGGGCGGCATCCCGACGGATACTGTGCCCCCGTGTTCCTCCTCTTGGCATAGGGCCCGCCCCGCCCGCGCTCGCCACGTACGACCGTGGCCCACGCGGGACTCCGGTGACCCCTTGTGCCTCTTCGAGTCCAGAGGAACCCTTCCGTGTATCTCGCCGTGCTGCGGGCCCCGCATGCCCTGCGCGCCTTCGCCACCGTCCTGCCCGCCCGTCTCTCGTACGGGACGGTCTCCCTCTCCCTGATGCTGGCGGTCAGGGACGCCTCCGGTTCGTATGCCGTGGCGGGGGCCGTCGCCGCGCTGTTCGGGGCGACCAACGTCCTGCTCTCGCCCGCCCGTGCCGCGCTCGTCGACCGGCACGGGCCGCGCCGCGCGCTCGCGCCGATGGTCTCGCTGTACGCCGCGCTCCTGGCCGCCCTGACCCTCGCGACCTGGCGGCCCGGCACGGCCCCGGTCTGGCTCGGCGTCCTCGCCGCGTGCGCGGGAGCCTGTACGCCACCGCTCGGCCCCGTCATGCGTACCGTGTGGGCCGAACTCCTGGACGGTGACCGGCGGTTGCTGCAGCGCGCGTACAGCCTGGACGGAGTGGCGGAGGAGCTGCTGTTCGTGTCGGGACCGCTGCTCGTGGGGCTGATCGTCCAGGTCGGGCCCGCCGCCGCGGGCATCGCGGTCAGCGCGGCGCTGATCTGGACCGGCACGCTCGCCTTTCTCGCGTCCCCGGCCGTCCAGGGGAGGCGGCGCGGCGAGGCCGTCGGGGGCGGCGGGGGCGGTGGGCGCGCCGCGGGGCGCGGGGCGGCACAGCCCGTCGTCGTCGTGGCCGGGGTCGGCCTCTGCGTGGGCGCCCTCGAACTGCTCTTCGTGGCCTTCGCCGAGCGGGCGGGGCGGCCGGACGCCGTGGTCTGGGTCCTGGCCGCGTTCTCCGCGGGCAGCGCCGTGGGCGGTCTGCTGTACGGCGCCGTGCCCTGGCGCTCGTCGGCCCGGTCCCGGCTGCCCGTGCTCGCCGTGGCCCTCGGCCTGCTCTCGGCCGCGGCGGGGCTCGCGCCGGGGCTGCCCGCCCTGGTCGGGGTGGCGGCCTGCGCCGGACTCTTCGTGGCCCCGGCGCTGACCACCGCCTACCTGATCGCGGACGCGTCCGTGGCCCCGGAGCTGCGCACCCAGGCGGGCGCCTGGGTCAACACGGCGGTGAACGCGGGGCTCTCGGTCGGCGCGGCCGCGATCGGCGCCATGGTGGGCCGAGCCCCGCTGGCCTGGTGTTTCGTGGGGGCCGCGCTCGCCCCCGTCCTGGCGGCCCTCGCCACGCTGCGGAGACCGCGACGCGCCGGGGGCGGCGTCGGTGACGCCGCCCCCGTGGCCGAAGTGGTCGCCGTACGTCAGTCGTCGGAGCCGTCGTCGTCCTGACCGTCGTGGTCGTCGTGGTCCCGGTCGTCGTGGTCGGGCGTGACCTTGCCGGTCTTCAGGTCCACGTTGTACTCGGACTCCGCGCCCTTGGCGCCGGTCGTCTCCACGTTCCAGGCGACCGCCTTGCCGTCGTCGTCCAGGTCCACGGAGGTCACCGTGCCCTTGCCGGCACCGGCCCGCGCGGCGTCCGCGGCGCTGACGGAGGCGCCCTTCAGCGCGGAGTTCACCCGGGCGGCGTCGGCGGCATCGTCACCGTCGTCGTCCTTGTCGACCCAGGAGCCGAGCACCTTGCCGGTGCCGGGGTCGACCTCGACGCTGTGCCAGGTGCTGCCCTTGAGGACGTCGACGTCCCAGACCAGGCCGCCGTCCTCGTCGTCGAGCTCGGCGGAGACGGCGGTGCCCTTGGTGTGGGCGAGGGCTGCCTTGATGGCGTCGGGGGCCGTCACCTTCGCGGCCTTTGCCTCGGCGGTGTTCTCCGCGGCGTCGTCGGCGTCGTCGTGTGCGTTGTCGGAGTCGTCGTCGCGGGCGTCGTCGGAGTCGTTGTCCCGGGCGTTGTCCTTGAGCTGGACGCTCGACGTGCCCGCGGCGCCGTCGTCGTCACCGCCGACCGCGAAGGCGGTGGCGGTGCCGCCTCCGATCAGGGCCGCGGCGGCGACGGTGGCGATCACGATGTTGCGCTTCATGAGGGTCCTCCCGAGGAAGTGGGCGACGCGGGCGGCGGCCGGGGGGCCGCTGCCGTTCGCTTTCGACAGGGACCAATCTGGCCGAGCGATCCTGAACCCACGCTGAAGCCGCCTGAAGAACTCTTCAGCTTCGCTCTGCCACCCTGAACGCATGCGCCCACCCGCCTCCCACCACCGCCCCGCCGGAGGCGCCACGCGCCACACCTACCGACTCCTGATCGTTGAGGACGAAAAGCGGCTCGCCCTGTCGCTCGCCAAGGGCCTGACCGCCGAGGGGTACTCCGTCGACGTCGTCCACGACGGCGTCGACGGACTGCACCGGGCGAGCGAGGGCACGTACGACCTGGTGGTCCTCGACATCATGCTGCCCGGCATGAACGGCTACCGCGTCTGCTCCACGCTGCGCGCGGCCGGCCACGAGGTGCCGATCCTGATGCTCACCGCCAAGGACGGCGAGTACGACGAGGCGGAAGGGCTCGACACGGGCGCCGACGACTACCTCACCAAGCCCTTCTCGTACGTCGTCCTCGTCGCCCGCGTGAAGGCGCTGCTGCGCCGCCGCGGCTCCGCGGGCCCGTCCCCGGTGCACGCCCTCGGCGACCTCAAGGTCGACACGGCCGCCCGCCGTGTCTTCCGCGGCGAGGACGAAGTCACCCTCACGGCAAAGGAGTTCGCGGTCCTGGAGCAGCTGGTCCTGCGGACCGGCGAGGTCGTCTCCAAGGGCGACATCCTGGACCACGTCTGGGACTTCGCGTACGAGGGCGATCCCAACATCGTCGAGGTGTACGTGAGCACGCTGCGGCGCAAGCTCGGCGCGGCCCTGATCAAGACCGTGCGCGGCGCCGGCTACCGCCTGGAGGCCCCGCGATGAGGAAACTGTTCGGCTCCGTACGGGCCAGGGCCACGCTCGGCGCGAGCCTGGTCGTCGCCCTCGCCCTGGTCGCCGCGGGCGCCGCCGTGCTCCTCTCGCTGCGGGCCAACCTCGTCGACCAGGCGGATGCGCGGGCCGATTCCGCCGCCCGCAAGGTCGCCTCACAGCTCGTCGCCGACCGGCCGTACGCCGACCTCGACCTGCCGGACGACGAGGACGAGCCGGTCCAGGTCGTCGACGACGAGGGCAGGCTGGTCGCGGCCGGCGACGACCTGGAGAAGATCAGCGGAACCGGCGTCGACGCGGTCAAGCCCGTCCCCGCCTCCCGGGCGCCGGAGCACGCGGACGCCGAGAGCGGGGAGAGGGGAGAGAAGGCGGAGAAAGGAGACAAGGGGGAGAAGGGGGAGAAGGACGAGAGCGGTGACGACTCCGCCGATGTCGGTGAGGTCGACGACGAGACCAGGTTCACCAACGGCTCCGCCACCGTCGACGGCGAGACCTCCGACTTCCGCTTCGCCGCCGTCGAGGTGAGCACCGGGTCCAGGGGCGACCTCACCGTCTACGCGGGCGGCTCGCTCTCCAGCGAACAGAGCGCGGTCTCCACGGCGTTGACGTCCATGCTGATCGGCTTCCCGCTGCTCCTCGCGGTCGTCGCCGGCGTGACCTGGCTGGTGACGCGCCGCGCTCTGCGCCCGGTGGCGGCGATCACCGCGGAGATGTCCGCGATCACCGCGTCGGAGGACCTGGCGCGCCGCGTGCCCGAGCCGGACACGCACGACGAGATCGCCCGCCTCGCCCGCACCACGAACGAGACGCTCACCGCCCTGCAGACCTCGGTGGAGCGCCAGCGGCGCTTCGTGGCGGACGCCTCGCACGAGCTGCGCAGCCCCATCGCCTCACTGCGCACCCAGCTCGAAGTGGGCGCGGCGCACCCGGAGTTGCTGGATGTGGACGGCGCCGTCGAGGACACCGTGCGGCTCCAGGGGCTCGCCGCGGACCTGCTCCTCCTTGCCCGCCTTGACGCGGGGGAGAAGCCGGGCGGCGCTCGGGCCGACCTGGCAGCCTTCGTCCGCGAGGAGATCTCGCAGCGGACCCGGGACCACGTCGACGTGCACACGGATCTGAAGAGCGTCGAGGTCGCGGGCTCGCGCGGTCAGTTGGCGCGGGTGCTCGGCAATCTGCTGGACAACGCCCAGCGGCACGCGCGCTCCCGCGTCACGGTCACCACCCGGACCGACGGTGCCTGGGCGGTCCTGGAGGTGGCCGATGACGGCAGCGGCGTGCCGGTGAGCGAACGGGAGCGGATCTTCGAGCGGTTCGTACGGCTCGACGACGCGCGCACCCGCGACGAGGGCGGGGCCGGTCTGGGCCTCGCCATCGCGCGGGACGTGGCGGTACGGCACGGCGGCACGCTCGTGGTGCGGGAGGCGCCGTCCGGTGGTGCGCTCTTCGAACTCCGGCTGCCCAGCCCTCAGTCGTCGGCGGATTGAGGGGTGCCGCGGCCGGCCGTGGCGGAGCGGGTCAGGGCTTGCCGCGCTGGGAGCGCAGGTGTTCCGCGATCGGGGTCAGGGCCTTGCGCAGATCCTCGAGTGCTTCGTCGGAGATGAGGTCCACGAAGTGCCGCCGCACGGAGGCGACGTGGTGTGGAGCCACCTTCTGCATGGTCTCCATGCCCTCCTCGGTGAGTACGGTGTAGAGGCCTCGCCGGTCGGACTCGCAGTTCTCACGGCGCACCAGACCCGCGTTCTCCATGCGGGTGATCTGGTGGGACAGGCGGCTCTTGGACTGCAGGGTGGCGGCGGCAAGATCACTCATCCGCATCCGCAGCTCTTCCGATTCGGAGAGATACACGAGAATGTCGTAGTCGTTCATGGTCAGGTTGAACGGCTGAAGGTCCTTTTCGAGCTGATATGTCAGCATCCTGTTGACCTCCACGTGGGTGCGCCATGCGCACTGTTCCTCGTCGGTCAGCCACTGCGGGGCCGTCTCGGTCTCCATGGAATCGATTCTACCTAAGAAGTTGAAAGGTGAACGAATGGTGGGCTGTGACGCGCCTCGCAACCCCTGCCTCTCGGAGGGGCACAGGCGTTCGCCGTCACACTCCGCAGACTACCGCTCACAGCCCGAAGCGACGCTGGAGGTCCCCCAGTTGTCCGGGAAGGCGCGGTGTCCCCGGCTGCTGACCCGGCTGGCCCGGGGCACCCTGTCCGCCGGGCACGCCCGCCTGGTTCGGCACTGCTCCCGCCGCCTGCTCGGGCATGAGTGCCTCCGAGGACTGGAGCAGCACCGTGCCGGCGCCCACGAACTCGAACTGGTGCTCCTCGCCCGAAGTGCCGCCGATGCCGGTCAGCGCTCGCATGCCCCCGATCACTCCGGTGAGATATCCGTGGTCGTAGTGATGGCAGGGTGAAGGGCAGTCCGCCCACCCCACAAGCGCCTGTGGATCAACGCGGATCGGCGGCTCCATGAACACCACCGGGCCGTTCGAAGCGGCGACGAACTTGCCTGTGCCGATGAGCGTCAGAAAGCCCGGAACGATGGATTGCTTCAACGCGAGAGTTGGCTGAAAAGCGAGGAGGTTGCCGGAGCGAATGGTCAGGTTGCCCTCCGTCAGGTCGTACGAATTCACGTCGAAGGCCCGGTCGGCGAGGAGCATCTTGCCCTGGCCGTCCGCCACGACCCAGTCGCTTGCGTGCAGCGGCGAATGGAAACTGGTCCGGACCAGGCGGTCGAGACGGCCGTGCCCGACGCCGTTGAAGTCGATCCGCCCGTAATAGGCGATCATCTTCCCCTTCTGCAGGAACCACTGGCTCGCCTTGAGCTCCACACAGAAGGTGTACGGGTTGACGTTGTCGTCGCTCGGCAGCGTGATGGGGTCGAAGACGGCGGGCGCTCCCGCGGGGGTCGAGACGTGGGGGTTCACAGCTTCTCCTCCGAGGCCTGGACGTACACCGCGCCGTTCCCCGACAGCTCCAGCTGGAAGGCCTCTCCGGAGCCGCGGCCCACCATGTCGCGCCAGCCGAGCGCCGTGGAGAGCTTGTTGCGCACGTCGCCGTGGTGCGCGACATACGCCTGCGGGTCGACGTGGACGGGACGCTGCGGAGTGATCGGCACCTCGATGACGCCGCCGTGCGCCATGACGGCGACCTCGCCGTGGCCCTTCAGAGTCGTGGTGAACAGGCCCTGGCCGCTGACCTGTCCGCGCACCATGCCCATGACGCCGCCCTGCGCGCCCAGGAACATCGTGCCCTGCTGGAGCGTGCCGTCGAAGGCGAGCAGGCGGTCCGCCTCCACATAGAGGGTGTCTCCGGAGAGGCCGATCACCTGGATGTGGTGCCCGCCGTGCCCGAAGAGGACGGTGGCGGCGGGGGTACCTCCCCGGTCATTGAGACCTTGGGGGACCTCGACGGTCATCAGGGGAGTGGCCTCGCCCGCGACCCGGCGGCCGATCATGGAGGCGAGGCCGCCCTGGCCGCCCTGGATGCTGGGGGTGAAGGAGACGTCCCCTTTGTAGGCGAGCATGGCGCCGCGCTGGCTGAAGATCTTGGTGCCCGGCTGCACCGTCGCCTCGACCATCTTCGAATTGATCTCCCTGAACGGCATCTCAGACGTCCCCCGCGATCGTGGTGCGCTCGCTGGGCTGTACGTACACCAGGCCGTCGCCCTCGAAGCGGATCTGGAAGGCCTCGCCGCCGCCCTCGCCCATGAAGGTGCGGAAGGTGACGCCGGACTGGAAGCTCTGGTGGACGTCTCCCTGGTGGGCGATGTACGCCCCCGGGTCGACCATCAAGGGGTACTGCCGGGAGACGCGCAGCACCACCGCGGGCCCGTCGGAGACGATCGCCGCCTGGCCCGTGCCCTCGACGGTCGTCGTGAACAGGCCGTTCCCCTGGGTCGCGCCGCGCAGGCCGGTGAAGCTGGTGCCGGTGCGCAGCCCCGCGTCGGTGCACAGCAGATTGCTCGCCTCGACGTGGAGCTTGTCGCCCCTCAGCTGGACGAGGTTGATCTCCGTGGCCCGGTCGGCGAACCAGCAGGTGCCGTGGCCCTTCACCTCCATCACCGTCATCTGTTCGCCGGTGACGCGGCGGGTCACCATGCCCCTGATCCCCTCGCCGCCCCCGGTCATCTTCTTGAACGCCATCTGGCCGTCATAGGCGACCATCGAGCCGTTCTTCGCCTTCACGGCATCGCCGGTCATGTCGACGGCGAGCACTCTGCTGCCTTGGAGCCGGAATGTAGCCACGAATCGACGGTAGCCGCCGCGTACCCGCCCAGAACAGGGTGAAGGCCCCTGAGCGAACCCCGAGAAGACCCCGATGTCACAATGGGGTCGCTTGTGCGTCCGTTCACAAGATCGGCGCCGCCTGGCCCCGCCTCCTCCCGCCGCCCCACCCACCGAAGGTGACCCGTGGACATCAAGACCGCCTCCGCCCTCCGCCGCCTCCGTCTGGTCTCCGTGCCCGAGGGCATTTCCTGGATCGTGCTGCTGGTCTGCACGATCATCAAGTACACGGTCGCCGAGGGCTTCAACGTCGCCCCGGTGCTCGGCCCGATCCACGGCGTGCTGTTCATCCTGTACGTGATCTTCTGGCTCGACGCGTGGAACCGCACGAAGTGGGACGCGAAGACGGGCGCCCTGTACTTCGCGTTCTCGATCATCCCCGGCGGCGGGTTCATGGCCGAGCGCAGGCTGAAGCGCGAGGCCGAGGCCGCGGTGATCGCCGCGCGCGCCCGTAAGGAAGGGGTCGTGAGCGCATGATCGTCGCCTTCTCCGTGACCCCGCTGGGAGTCGGTGAGGACGTCGGCGAGTACGTCGCCGACGCGGTCCGCGTCGTCCGCGAGTCGGGGCTGCCGAACCGGACCGACGCCATGTTCACGTCCGTCGAGGGTGAGTGGGACGAGGTCATGGACGTCGTCAAGCGAGCCGTCGCCGCGGTCGAGGCGCGGGCCCCGCGCGTCTCCGTCGTCATGAAGGCGGACATCCGCCCCGGCGTGACGGATGGCCTCACCTCCAAGGTCGACACGGTGGAGCGTCACCTCTCCGCGTGAGTCGCCCGCACCTGTAGGTGTCGTCGAAAGCACAGAAAAGCCCCCGCTCCGGCGGGGGCTTTTCTGTGCCCCATGAGCCCCATGACGTGAGCGAGCGGCTTGAACGAGTGACTTGATCGAGTGACTTGAGCGACTGCTCAAACAACTGTATCTTCCCTTTTGAGCAGTCGCTCAAAAGTACGCTGACGTGGGGGTTTACGGTGAGCCTGTACATCGAGGCACGCATGCGCGCCGATCTCGACGACCTCTGGGCCCGCACCCAGGAACCCGACCGGCACCAGCGCTGGGACCTGCGCTTCACCGAGATCGACTACCTGCCGCGCCAGGAGGGGGAGCCCCAGCACTTCCGGTACGCCACGCGCGTGCTGCCCTTCCTGGCCATCGCAGGCACCGGAGTCTCGGCGGGCGAGAAGCGGCGCCCCGACGGCACCCGTACCTCCGCCCTGCGCTTCTCCTCTGAGCACCCCCTCTCCCTCCTCGAAGAGGGCAGCGGCTACTGGCGCTACGTACCGGCGCCGGACGGCGACGGCATCCGCTTCCTCACCGGGTACGACTACCGGCCGCGCTGGGGCGGCTTCGGAAAGGCCGTCGACCGCGTGCTCTTCCGCCCGCTCATGGGCTGGGCGACCGCCTGGTCCTTCGACCGGCTGCGGCTCTGGCTGGAGCGGGACATCACCCCCGAACGCGCCCTGGGGAACGCGGTCGCCGAGGCCACCGCCCGCGTCCTGTGCGTCGTCGCCGCCGTCCTCCTCGCCCCCGTCACCGCCATCGCCGCGGCGGCCCTGATGCTGTTCCTGCCGCCCCTGCCCACGACCCCGGCCGCCCGCCGCTGCCTGCGCACCCCGCCGGAACGCGCCCGTGCCCCCCGCGCCCCCCGCCTCCTCACCACCCTCGACACGGCAGAGGAGCGGCGCTCGTGAAGCGGCACGCCTCGATCTTCCGCACCGTGCTCGGCGCCGACTTCGACCGGCTGCACCCGCAGATCCAGCGCCGCTTCTCCGTGGGCCTCGACAGCGGCGAGGCCTGCACGGGCCGGGGCGTGATGGACCGCGTCTGGCACGGCAGGGGCTTCGTGAAGCCGTTCCTCGCGCTCGGCGGAACCCGCAACATCCTCCTCCCGCGCCAGGGCAGGAACGTCCCCTTCACCATCGAGAACGTGCCGTACACCGACACGTACGGCCGTGAGACGGTGACCTTCGTGCGCACCTTCGACCTGCCCGGCGGCCCCCGCCGCTTCGACGCCCAGATGGTCCTCGGACCCAAGGGCGACCGCGTGCTCGACTACCTCGGCACGCACCAGCACCTCGCCAGCGACCTGCACCTGCGGGCCGAGCCCGACGGCTCGCTCCTGATCCGCTCCGGAGAGCACCGCTTCCGGGAGGGCCCGGTGGACTGCCGCGTCCCCGAGCTGATCGGGGGCGACGCCGAGGTGCGGGAGTCCTACGACGACGCGGCGGGCCTGTTCCGCATCCGGGTGCGGGTCACCAACCGCCGTTTCGGGCCGCTCTTCGGGTACGAGGGGTCCTTCACTGCGACGTACAGCGACGTCCGTGCGTGCGGGGTGCGCCCCGGGCTCAGGCCCGTCCGCGAGGAGGTGCGCGCGTGAGCGCCGCCAAGGACCCGGCCAAGAGCCAGGAGACCCGGACCAAGCTCCTCGAAGGCGCGCTGCGGACGCTCACGGAGCAGGGCATCGCCAAGGCGTCGGCGCGGAACATCGCGGCGGCCGCAGGGGTCAACCAGGCGCTCGTCTTCTACCACTACGGCTCCGTCGACGACCTCCTGGCGGCGGCCTGCCGGCACGGCACGGAACAGCGGGTGTCCCTCTACCGGGAGCGCCTCGCCGAAATCGAATCCTTCGCCGAACTCCTCGCCTTCGGGCGGGAGATGCACGAGCGGGAACGCGAGGCGGGGCATGTCGCCGTCCTCGGCCAGCTCCTGGCCGGGGCGCAGACGCAGCCGCGGCTCGCGGCGGCGACGGCGGCGGGTCTCGCGCTCTGGATCGAGGAGATCGAGAAGGTCCTCACCCGGGTCCTGTCCGCGTCGCCGCTCGGCGAGTTCACGGATCCCGTGGGGCTCGCCCGGGCGCTGGGCGCGTCCTTCGTGGGCATGGAGCTGTACGAGGGGGTCGACCCGGCGGGTACGGAGCGGGCGCTCGCCTCGCTGGAGCAGCTGGCCGTCGTCGTGACGGCGGTCGAGGACCTGGGACCGCTGGCCCAGCGGGCGGTCCGCCACCGGTTGCGCCGTACGCGGCCGTAAGCAGCCTCCAGGAGTGGGCGGCCACATACGGCGGAAGTATGAGCCCTCTCCACAGACCACCCCCCACCGCAACCCAGCCAAAACCCCCCAACCTAAAACCCCTCGCACGGGCGAACCCCGTTCGACACGCCGGGGAAACTCCACTTTTGTGTGGGTATCGGCACGTTCGATACCGGATCACCCAGAACCTGGAGGGCGCTGTGCGGCAGCCGGAGGGCTACGACTACGAAACCCACAGCACGCTCGCCGGACCGCTCACCGAGCCGGACGGCGACGAGGGAACAGGAGGGAACCCCGGACCGTACCGGGTCCGGTACCGCTCGCTGCTGTCCGGCGAACCGCACCGAATACGTGCCGTGCTCCTGATGGCCCTGGCGCCGGTGCTCACCGGCGTCCTGCTGGTCTACCTCGTCTGGCCCACCCACTGGACCGAACGCGAGGGCGCCGACCGCTGGCTGATCGGCCTGGACGCGACGATGCTCGTGGCGATCGGACTGATCGAGCTCTTCATGCTCGTCAACGTCATATCGATCGCCCACGCCACGATGGTCGCGAGGGACCCGGTCCCCGTGTTCCCCGAGGCGGGCACCCGCGTCGCCTTCCTCACCACGTACGTGCCCGGCAAGGAGCCCCTCACCATGGTGCGGGCCACCCTTGAGGGTGCCGTCCGGGTACACCACCCCGGCCCCCTCGACGTATGGCTCCTGGACGAGGGGAACACCCCCGAGGCCAAGGCGCTCTGCGAAGAGCTCGGCGTGCGGCACTTCACGCGGTACGGCATCGCGGAGTGGAACCGCAAGAAGGGCCCGCACAAGGCCCGTACCAAGCACGGCAACTACAACGCCTGGCTCGCGCTGTACCACGCGGAGTACGACTTCTTCGCGTCCGTCGACACGGACCACGTCCCGCTCCCCAACTTCCTTGAGCGGATGATGGGTTACTTCCGCGACCCGGACGTGGCGTTCGTCGTCGGACCGCAGGTCTACGGGAACTACACGACGCCCGTCACCAAGGCGGCCGAGTCCCAGCAGTTCCTCTTCCACGCGCTGATCCAGCGCGCGGGCAACCGCTACCGCGCCCCCATGTTCGTCGGCACGAACAACGTCGTGCGCATCAGCGCGCTCACCCAGGTCGGCGGGCTGCACGACTCGATCACCGAGGACATGGCGACGGGCTTCGAGCTGCACCGCCACCGCAATCCGGCGACCAACCGGCACTGGCGCTCGGTCTACACGCCGGACGTCCTGGCCGTCGGCGAGGGCCCGGCCTCCTGGACGGACTTCTTCACCCAGCAGATGCGCTGGTCGCGCGGCACCTACGAGACGCTGTTCAAGCAGTACTGGAAGGCACCGTTCACGATGCCGCCCGGGCGCCTCTTCTCGTACTCGCTGATGCTCGTGTACTACCCCATGACGGCCGTCAACTGGCTGCTCGGCATCCTCAGTTGTGTCCTGTTCCTGTGGTTCGGGGCCAGCGGTACGCAGGTCGCGGCGTCGGTCTGGCTGATGCTGTACAGCGACGCGGCCGCCCTGCAGATCGGCCTCTACCTCTGGAACCGGCGGCACAACGTGTCCCCGCACGAGCCGGAGGGATCCGGCGGCCTCGCGGGCATGGCGATGTCGGCGCTCTCCGCGCCCATCTACGCCAAGTCGCTCGGCGCGGCCCTCCTGCGCCGCCCCAGCCGCTTCGTGGTCACCCCCAAGGGCGGCGACGCGAGCCCCGACCGGCTCCTCACCTTCCGTATCCACCTCTTCTGGACGGTGGTGCTCGCCGGTTCGCTGGTCGCCTCCTTCGTGCTCGGCCACACGCACGTGGCGATGCGCACCTGGGCGGTCCTCGCGATGGTGATCTCGCTGGCACCGGTCTCGATCTGGGCCTTCTCGCTCGCCAAGGAGCGCAGGGCGGCCCGGCAGGAGCAGGGGACGCAGCGGACGGGGCCGCTGGGCGAGGACGCGGAGGGCGAGCCGGAGCCGGCGTTCGCCACCGGCACGACGACAGGAGGGAACTGACCCATGGCCTACCGCCCCTCGAAGCGCACCAGGAAGACGCTTTTCGGAGTCGGCGCGGGCGCGCTCCTGGTGGGGCTGAACGCTCCCGCCGCGCTCTCCTTCGCCGAGGAGCAGTACTACGACTACAAGATCTCCCGGCCCGGCTACAAGGCGAAGTACGGCTCCTGGAAGCAGGTCGACATCCCCGAGGAGTTCCGGACCAACGCCATCCACGCCGCGCTGCTGCACACCGGCAAGGTGCTGATCGTCGCCGGCTCCGGGAACGAGCAGAAGAAGTTCGACGCGGGGTCGTTCGACACGGTCCTGTGGGATCCGAAGAACGACACGTTCAAGAAGATCGACACTCCGGAGGACTTCTTCTGCTCCGGGCACGCCCAACTCCCCGACGGGCGGCTCCTGGTGGCGGGCGGCACCGCGCGCTACGAACTGCTCGACGGTGAGGTGGAGCGGGCGGGCGGCGGCATGCGGGTGAAGAACGAGAACCCGGACAAGCCGGTGACCCTCAAGAAGGGCACCACGTTCCGCTCACCGTCGGGCGTCGAGTACGTCAGCAAGTTCGACGTCGTCGTGCCCAAGGCCAAGCGGGGCTTCGAGATCACGTACTCCAAGTCCGGTGTGATGCAGCCCTGGAAGACCAAGGTCAAGGCGAGCGAGGCGCGCGTCTTCGTGGAGGCGGTCGAGGGTGGCGCGCAGTCGGTCACCGAGAAGTCGGCGCAGTACGAGATCGAGGGGCTGACCGGCGAGGAGGCCGACAACACCTACGGCATCGCCGAGAAGATCGACATGGAGAAGCAGGACTTCCAGGGCATCAAGGCGGCGTACGAATTCGACCCGAAGGCCGAGAAGTACCTGCCCGTCGACCCGATGAAGAAGGCCCGCTGGTATCCGACCCTGGTCGGTCTGAAGGACGGCAAGGTGCTCGCGGTCTCCGGTCTCGACGACGTCGGCGTGATCGACCCGGGCGACAACGAGATCTACGACCCGAAGACGAAGAAGTGGACGGACGGGCCCAAGCGGTACTTCCCGACGTACCCCGCGCTCTTCCTCACCAAGGGCGGCAAGCTCTTCTACCCGGCGTCGAACGCGGGCTACGGCCCGGCCGAGAAGGGCCGTGAGCCGGGCCTGTGGGACCTGGAGACGAACAAGTTCGAGAAGGTGCCGGGCCTTGAGGACATGGACCAGACCGAGACGTCGGCGTCCATGCTGCTGCCGCCCGCGCAGGACCAGAAGGTGATGATCATGGGTGGCGGGGGAGTGGGCGAGTCGGACAAGGCGACGCGCCGCACCGCCGTGATCGACCTCAAGGAGGAGAACCCGACCTTCAGGACGGGGCCCGAACTCCCGCAGGGCACCCGGTATCTGAACAGCGTGCTCATGCCCGACGACTCGGTCTTCACGTCCAACGGCTCGGGCGACTACCGGGGCCGCAGCGGCAGCAACATCCTCAAGGCGCAGTTCTACGACCCCAAGGCCAACGCCTTCCGCGCCGCCGCCTCGCCCAAGGTGGGCCGCAACTACCACTCCGAGGCGCTGCTGCTGCCCGACGGCCGGGTCGCGACGTTCGGCTCCGACCCGCTCTACGACAACGAGCAGAACACCAAGCTCGGCCACTTCGAGCAGCGCATGGAGATCTTCACGCCCCCCGCGCTGCACAAGGGCGGCCAGGTGCGCCCGGTCCTCGGCGAGGGCCCGGAGCAGCTGGCGGCGGACGGCCGCGCGACGTTTCGGACCGAGCACCCCGAGAACCTCGCGTCGGCCCGGCTGATGCGCCCGAGCGCGGTGACGCACACGACGGACGTCGAGCAGCGTTCGATCGCGCTGGGGCTCAGCAAGGGCAGGGGCACGGTGACGGTGGACGTGCCGCAGGGCGACACGGCGCTGGTCCCGCCGGGCTGGTACATGCTGTTCGTGACGGACAAGGACGGCACGTCGTCCGAGGCGAAGTGGATCCACGTCGGCCTGGAGGACTGACCTCTCCGGCCCGCCGAGGAGGCCTTCCCCGGCCTCCTCGGCGTCGCGCGCCCCTCACGCCTCCTTGGCGTTGCGCGCCAGGCCAAGCGCGTAGTCCGGCCACCACTGCCCGGCGGCCGGGCCGCCCCGGCACGGGCCGTCCGAGTCCCCGGGGCGCTTGATCCACAGGACGGCGTCGAGCAGCGGGTCGCCCGTGCGGTCGGTCGGCCGGGTGCCCAGGCCCCGGCCCGGCGGATTGCACCAGGCGTCCTGGCGGTCGCCCACCAGGGGGCCCTTGCCGTTGCGGCTGGTGTCCATGACGAAGTGCTTGCCGCCGACCGTGGCCGACAGCGTGCGGCCGTACTCCTTGGTCGTCGCGTCGCTCTGGAAGTTGGAGACGTTCAGCGAGAACCCGTCGGCCTGGGCGACGCCCGCCTTCTGCAGCGGCTCGGTGAGCTTGTGGGCGTCGTTGATCCAGCCGGGGTTCCCCGCGTCGAGGTAGACCTTCACCTTCGGCTGCCGCTTGAGCCGCTGGATCGCCTCGGAGAGCAGCTGGTAGCGGTCCGCGTGGTACTCGGCGGGGGTGCAGCCGTCCGCGATGTGCGGGATCGCGTCGGGTTCGAGGACGACCAGGGCGGGCGCGGAGCCGATCGCGTCGGCGAAGGTGTTCACCCAGCCCCGGTACTGGTCGGAGCTGCCCGCGCCGCCCGCGGAGTGCTGGCCGCAGTCGCGGTGCGGGATGTTGTACGCGACGAGCACGGCGGTGCGGCCCTCCTTCGCCGCGCCCTTCGTCGCCTCCTCGATGTCGGGTGCGGGGTCGTCCCCGGCCGGCCATACGGCCATGGGCTGCTCGGAGATGCGCTTGAGCACCGTGGCGTCCTTGGTCCGGCCCTGTCGCTCCCACTGCTCCACCTGGCGTGCGGCGGCGCTGTCGGGGTCGACCCAGAAGGTGCTCGCGGAGGGCCGGGCGGACTCGGAGGCGGGGGCGCGCTCGGCCGCCTCCCGCGTCTTTGGCCCGGAGGCCGATGAGCAGCCCGCCGTGAGCCCGAGGGCGGTGAGGGCCGCGAGTGCCGTGAACGTGCGGAGCGCCGTGGACGTGCGGAGCAGCCGGTGCATCCAGCCCCCTTGGGCGGTGGTGACGGTGACGGTCAGTCAGCCCGGCAATCGTTACATAAAGGGCTATTCAAGCTCTTGTGCCACACCGCCCCCGGCGCCGAGCGCGATACCGAGCGGCGTGCACTCGTAGAACACCCGGTGCCCGTACCGCCGCGACATCAGCAGTCCGGCGCCCCGCAGCGCCGTCAGATGCGCCGACACCGACGACGGCGCGAGCCCGAGCCGGTGCGCCAGACCCGACGTGGTGTCCGGCACGGCGAGCGCGGCGAGCACCCTGGCCCGGCCACGGCCGAGCAGCCGTACGAGCGACTCGGGCGTACGGTCGTCCGGCTCCGCCCAGAGCGCGGCGATGCCGCGCACCGGATAGGCCAGCGTCGGCTGCCACGGGGGTTCGAAGCCGCTGACCACGTCCGGCCAGGTGAAGACGCTCGGGATCAGGACGAGCCCCTGCCCCGAAAGCTCCCGCACGTGCTCGTCGCGCCACTCCACGGTGAGCGTCTCCGCGTCCCACGACAGGCGCCGGTCCAGCTCGGGGAGCACCCCGCCCAGGCCGACCTCCGCGAGCCGCCGCGAGTGATGGGCGACATCTGCCTCAAGGAGCGTGCGCAGACGTGGCCAGTCCGGCTCGACAAGGGCGTGCCAGGCGGCCTCCATGGTGTCCGCGAGCTCCCGCACCGCGCCCGCGGGGTCGGCGAGCAGGGCCCGGCCCCGCGGCGACCGCGCGGCGCCCGGGGTGCAGGCGAGCGCCCGCGCGATGTCGTCCCCGGCGGCCACGGGGTCGGCCGCGCGGACGGCCGCGATCTCCTCCTCGAAGCGGGCGGCGGGACCGATCGGAGGCGGCCCGAGGAAGTCGGGGGAGTGCCCGCGCCGGGGCATCAGGAGCCACAGCGCGGAGAGGTCGAGCCCGCGGCCCGCCGCGCGGATCCGGCGCAGCCAGCGCGGGTGGTAGGCGTGCCGGTCGGGGCGTTTGAGGGTACGGACGGCCTCCTGCGTCTCCCACAGCGGCGACACCGCGAACCGGCAGCGCAGCAGATCGTCCCGGCCGAAGCGCAGATGAAACGGCACGAACCCCCCTCACCGGACCCCCCGCTGGGCCCTCACCGGACCCCCGCCGGGCCCTCACCGGAACCTGGTCGGGCCCTCACCGGCCTCCCGCCGGGCGCCGAAGATTCGCCCGGGCCCGAAACTTTAGGGCAGGACCGTCGCCCGCGTGAGGCTGCGCACATGTCCAGCGCCCGCCCCGCCCCCGCCGCCGAACCCTCCGGCTACGCCCGCGTCTTCGCCGTGCGCGAGTTCCGCGCCGTCTTCGTCGCGCACGCGTTCTCGCTGCTCGGCGTCGTCGTCAGCGAGATCGCCCTGACCGTGCTGGTGTACGGACTCACCGGGTCACCACTGCTCGGCGCGCTCACCTTCGCACTCGGCATGCTGCCGTACCTGGTCGGCGGGACCCTGCTGTCCGGCATCGCCGACCGCTGCCCGCCGCGGCGCGTGCTCGTCGTGTGCGACATGGTCTGCGCCGGGTGCGCGGCCCTCATGGCGCTGCCCGTGACACCCGTCGCCGGACTGCTCGCGCTGCGCTGCCTCATCGCTCTCGTCGCCCCCGTCTTCAACGGCACGCGGACGGCGACCCTCGCCGACGTCCTCGGCGACGGCGACCTGTTCGTGCTCGGCCGTTCCCTGCTGCGGATCGTCTCCCAGAGCTCCCTCCTCGTCGGGTTCGGGCTCGGCGGCGTGCTCCTCACCCTCGTGACGCCGCGCGCCGCCCTCGCGGTCACCGGCGCCACGTTCACGGTGTCGGCGCTGGTCCTGCGGTTCGGGACGCGGCGGCGGCCCGCGCGCGGGAGCGGCGGCGGCGCGCTCGTGCGGTACTCCCTGAGCGGCGCCCGGCAGGTGCTCGGCGACCGGCGGGCGCGGGCCCTGCTGCTGCTCTTCTGGGTGCCGCCCATGTTCATGGTCGCCCCCGAGGCGCTCGCCGCCCCCTACGCGGACGAGATCGGCATCGGTACCGGAGGCGTCGGACTGCTCATGTGCGCCCTGCCGGTGGGCACGGTCGCGGGCGAGCTGTACGCGGGGTCGGCGCTGTCCGCGGCCGCGCGCGCCCGTATCGTGCTGCCGCTCGCCTCGCTGGCCCTGGTGCCGTTCGCCTCGTACGCGTTCACCCCCGGCCTCGTCCCGGCGCTGGTGGCCCTCACGCTCGCCGGGGCCGCCTCGGCGTACACCCTGGGCCTTGACCGCTGGTTCGTCGATGCCGTGCCCGAGGAACTGCGGGGCCGCGCGATGACGGTGCTCACGGCGGGGCTGATGACGGTCCAGGGGGTCGGCATGGCGCTCGCGGGCCTCGCCGCGGAGTTCTGCGCGGTGAGCACGGTCGTCGCGGGCGCGGGGGTGCTCGGCACGGCCTGCTGTCTGCTTCTGGCGCTGGAGGTGCGGCGCACGCGGGAAGGCGCGGCGGACGGCCGCCGGGAACGTACGACCGAATCGCGAGACGGGGCTGACCAGCATGTGACCGACGGGTAAGGTCGATGCCGTGCCGAAGCCGCTCAGCCTCCCCTTCGATCCCATCGCCCGCGCCGACGAGCTCTGGAAGCAGCGCTGGGGGTCGGTGCCGGCCATGGGCGCGATCACCTCGATCATGCGTGCGCACCAGATCCTGCTCGCCGAGGTCGACGCGGTCGTCAAGCCGTACGGACTGACCTTCGCGCGGTACGAGGCGCTGGTCCTGCTCACCTTCTCGCAGGCCGGCGAACTGCCGATGTCGAAGATCGGTGAGCGGCTCATGGTGCATCCGACGTCGGTCACGAACACGGTGGACCGCCTGGTCAGGTCCGGCCTGGTCGACAAGCGCCCGAACCCCAACGACGGCCGCGGCACGCTCGCCTCCATCACGGAGAAGGGCCGCGAGGTCGTCGAGGCCGCGACGCGCGAGCTGATGGCGATGGACTTCGGGCTCGGGGTGTACGACGCGGAGGAGTGCGGGGAGATCTTCGCGATGCTCAGGCCCCTGCGGGTGGCGGCGGAGGACTTCGAGGAGAAGTAGGACGCACGCCTCCCGGCGGGGTGGGGCACGCGTCCCGGCGAGGGCGGGGGCGGGGGCGGGGGCGGCGAAGATCGCGCAAAACGGGCCGTTACGCTCGTAGCCATGAAATCCAGCGTGCTGACCCGCTACCGGGTGATGGCTTACGTCACCGCCGTCATGCTCCTCATCCTGTGCGCCTGCATGGTGGCCAAGTACGGCTTCGAGAAGGGCGAGGGTCTGACCCTGGTGGTCTCCCAGATCCACGGAGTCCTGTACATCATCTACCTGATCTTCGCCTTCGACCTGGGCTCCAAGGCGAAGTGGCCGTTCGGGAAGCTGCTGTGGGTGCTCGTCTCGGGCACCATCCCGACCGCCGCTTTCTTCGTCGAACGCAAGGTCGTCCGTGAGGTGGAGCCGCTGATCGCGGACGGCTCCCCGGCCACGGCCAAGGCCTGACTCCAAACCGCCGCGGACAGGTCCGTGGCGGTTTCCCATCGACTTTTACTAGGACGTCCTAGTAAATTCGGGGGTATGGACGCTGAAGCGATCGAGGAAGGCCGCCGGCGCTGGCAGGCCCGTTACGACAAGGCGCGCAAGCGTGACGCGGACTTCACCACGCTCTCCGGGGACCCGGTCGACCCCGCGTACGGGCCGCGGCCCGGGGACACGTACGAGGGGTTCGAGCGGATCGGCTGGCCCGGTGAGTACCCCTTCACGCGTGGGCTCTACCCGACCGGGTACCGCGGTCGGACCTGGACCATCCGCCAGTTCGCGGGCTTCGGCAACGCCGAGCAGACCAACGAGCGCTACAAGACGATCCTGGCCAACGGCGGCGGCGGCCTCTCGGTCGCCTTCGACATGCCGACCCTCATGGGCCGCGACTCCGACGACGCCCGCTCGCTCGGCGAGGTCGGGCACTGCGGTGTCGCCATCGACTCCGCCGCCGACATGGAGGTCCTCTTCAAGGGCATCCCGCTCGGCGACGTGACGACGTCCATGACGATCAGCGGGCCCGCCGTGCCCGTCTTCTGCATGTACCTCGTCGCGGCCGAGCGGCAGGGCGTCGACCCGGCCGTGCTCAACGGCACGCTCCAGACCGACATCTTCAAGGAGTACATCGCGCAGAAGGAGTGGCTCTTCCAGCCCGAGCCCCACCTGCGCCTCATCGGCGACCTGATGGAGCACTGCGCGCGCGACATCCCCGCGTACAAGCCGCTCTCCGTCTCCGGCTACCACATCCGCGAGGCCGGGGCGACGGCCGCGCAGGAGCTCGCGTACACCCTCGCGGACGGCTTCGGGTACGTGGAACTGGGCCTCTCGCGCGGCCTGGACGTCGACGTCTTCGCGCCGGGCCTCTCCTTCTTCTTCGACGCGCACGTCGACTTCTTCGAGGAGATCGCCAAGTTCCGCGCCGCCCGCCGCATCTGGGCCCGCTGGCTGCGCGACGAGTACGGCGCGCGGACCGACAAGGCGCAGTGGCTGCGCTTCCACACGCAGACCGCCGGTGTCTCGCTCACCGCGCAGCAGCCGTACAACAACGTCGTACGCACCGCGGTGGAGGCGCTCGCGGCCGTGCTCGGCGGCACGAACTCCCTGCACACCAACGCCCTGGACGAGACCCTCGCGCTCCCGAGCGAGCAGGCCGCGGAGATCGCGCTCCGTACGCAGCAGGTGCTGATGGAGGAGACCGGCGTCGCCAACGTCGCGGACCCGCTGGGCGGCTCCTGGTACATCGAGCAGCTCACCGACCGCATCGAGGCCGAGGCCGAGAAGATCTTCGACCAGATCAAGGAGCGGGGGCGCCGGGCCCACCCGGACGGGCAGCACCCGATCGGGCCGATCACCTCGGGCATCCTGCGGGGCATCGAGGACGGCTGGTTCACCGGTGAGATCGCCGAGTCGGCCTTCCAGTACCAGCAGTCCCTGGAGAAGGGTGACAAGCGCGTGGTCGGCGTCAACTGCCACCACGGGTCGGTCACGGGCGACCTGGAGATCCTTCGGGTCAGCCATGAGGTGGAGCGGGAGCAGGTCCGGGATCTCGCGGGGCGCAAGGGGCGGCGGGACGACGCGCGGGTCCGGGCCTCGCTCGACGCGATGCTCGCCGCGGCGCGGGACGGGTCGAACATGATCGCTCCCATGCTGGAGGCGGTGCGGGCCGAGGCGACCCTCGGTGAGATCTGCGGGGTGCTTCGCGATGAGTGGGGGGTTTACGTGGAGCCGCCGGGGTTCTAGGCCCTCGTTCGCCGGCTGCGGGTCGGCGGGGGCCGCTCGCGCAGTTCCCCGCGCCCCTGAGGGGGCTGGCCGTAGGTGTTCTTCTGCGGGCCGTGGGGGCTTGTCGCGCAGTTCCCCGCGCCCTTGGGAGGGGCTGGTGGTGCGTCGTCTTCTGCGGGGCAGCGGGGGTTGCTCGCGCAGTTCCCCGCGCCCCTGGAAGGGTGGCCGTGCGTCGTTGGGTGCGGGGGGAGGGGGTGTTTTCAGGGGCGCGGGGAACTGCGCGAACAAGCCCCGTAGGGGCGCGTAGGGGCGCGGGGAACTGCGCGAGCAACCCCCCACAGCCCCGCAGGCGGGTAGGAAACGGGTGATTCCGCCCACCCCGACGGGCGGCGCGAATTCGTAGGTTTAAGGCCCAGGGGCCAGGGCAGGCGCCCGCCCGGCCACCCACCCCCGTCCCAGGAGTAACCGTGACCTCGTCCGGCCACGCCCGCACCGCCGCCATCGCCATCGGAACCGCCACCGCAACCGTCCTCGGCGCGCTCCTCATGGGCGGTTCCGGCGAGGTGAGCGCGAGCCCGCCGCCCGAGCCGAAGGTGCAGGACGCCTTCGACTCGCTCGGCCCCGAGGTACACGCGGCGAAGCTCTCCGACGGGCGCACGGCGCACTACTCGGACACCGGCAACAAGGACGGAAAGCCCGTCCTCTTCATCGGCGGCACCGGCACCAGCGCCCGGGCCTCCCACATGACGGACTTCTTCCGCACGACGCGCGAGGACCTGGGCCTGCGGCTCATCTCCGTGGAGCGCAACGGCTTCGGCGACACCGACTTCGACAAGAACCTGGGCAAGGCCGACTTCGCGAAGGACGCCCTCGAAGTCCTCGACGGGCTCGGCGTCGACGACGTCTCCGTGATCGCGATATCCGGCGGCGGCCCCTACGCCGCCGAGCTCGCCGCCCGGGCCCCGGAGCGGATCTCGCAGCTCCACCTCGCGGCCGCCCTGCCGCCGTACGGCACGAAGCCCGCCTACTGCGGCCTCTCCGACGACGCGCTCGCCGCCGCCGTGAAGGACCAGATCAAGGACCCGCGCAAGTGGTGGGCCTTCCCCGACGACAGTCCCGTGAAGTCGATCCCGGGCTTCGCCGACACCGCGTACGAGGAGGGGGCGCGCACCTACAACCAGCGCGGTCAGCAGGCCGACCCCGCGCCCCAGGTGCACGAGCAGAAGCTGTACTGCGGCCGCCCCGGCCCCGACCTGTCCGGGCTCGACGCCCCCGTCTACCTCTACGGCGGCAAGAAGGACGCCACCGTGCCGCCCGCCACGCTGAAGACCTGGCAGGACGCGCTGCCGGGCGAGGAGCGGGTGCGCACCTACGCGGACTCCGGGCACGACGTCCAGTACCGGCACTGGGACCAGATCCTGGTCGACCTGGCCGGGCACGGGGACCGCACGGTCGTCTGCAAGGGCGACAAGACCCGCGTCCTGATCGCCCGCGAGGCCGACCGGCTCGTCGCCAAGGGCAAGGCGGAGCTGGGCAGCTGCGCCTGGGCGAAGAAGTGACCTGCCCCTGGCCCAGGGCCTAGCCGACCGGCAGCACGAGGCGGAACAGCGCGCCCCCGCCCGGCGCCCGTTCCGCCGTCAGCTCCGCGCCGTGCGCGTGCGCGATCTGGCGGGCCATCGCGAGACCCAGCCCCGAGCCCGGCAGCGCGCGGGCCTTCTCGGCGCGGTAGAAGCGGTCGAAGACGTACGGCAGGTCCTCCTCCGCGATCCCCGGGCCGTGGTCGCGCACGGTCAGGGCGGTGGCGGTCAGGGAGACTTCCACGGGAGCGCCCGGCGGGCTGAACTTCGCCGCGTTGTCCAGGAGGTTGGTGAGCAGCCGGGACAGCCGCGCCGCCACCCCGGGCACGCAGAGGCCCTCCGCGTCCCGCGCCACCCGCAGCGTGAACGGGACGGCAGGCCAGTGGCCGCGCGCCGCGTCCACCGCGTGCACGGTCAGCGGGGCGAGCCGGACCTCTTCGAGGAGCGGCTGCGGCTCCGCCTCCCTGGCCAGCTCGATCAAGTCGTTGACCAGACCGGTGACTTCGCGCAGCTGACGGCCGAGCGCCCCGGACGCCCGGTCGCGCTGCGCGTCCGTCAACAGGTCGGCCTTGGCGAGCAGTTCGGCGTTCGTGCGCAGCGCGGTCAGCGGCGTACGCAACTCGTGGGAGGCGTCGGCGACCAGCCGGCGGCGGGCCGCGACGGACTCCTCCAGCTCGGCGAGCATCGTGTTGAACGTGGTGGCGAGGCGGGTGACTTCGTCCTCGTGACCCTCGCGGCCCGGCGGACCCGGCGGCAGCTCGATGCGGTGGCGGGCGTCCCGCGTGGCCGCGATGCGCTCGGCGGTGGCGGTGAGCCGGGTGATCGGCGCCAGACCGGTGCGCGAGACCCAGTAGCCGCCCACCGCGGAGAGCAGCACGCCCGCGCCGCCCACCGCCGAGAGCAGCGACGCGGCCTGGCGCACACCGCGCTCCGCGATGTCCGCGCGCAGGGCGACCTGCACGGCCTCGCCCTTGCCGAAGGTGGTGGTGAACATCCGGCCCGGCTTGCCGCCCGGGAGCGTGAAGTTCGCGTAGTACGGGGCGCGCCGGCCGTCCGCGACGGCGCGCGTCGGCTCCGTCACCGGCAGCAGATACGGCTTCGCCGGGTCGGCCGCCCGGTTGGCCGGCACGACCTGCGAACAGGCGGGCGCGCCCAGGAACCGGCACTCGCCCGTCACGACGCCCGGGCCTTCCGCGTGGTGCTGCTGGGCGATGAGCGTCGCCGACTGGGCGAGGTTCTGGTCGAGCTGCTGGTACAGCTTGAAGCGGATCACGAAGAACGCGGCGGCGCACACGCCGATGGCCACCACCGCCACGGCCGCCGCGGCCATCACCGCGAGGCGGGTGCGCAGCGGCCTGCGGCGCCGCCAGCGCGCGCCGAGCCTGCGCCGCGCGCTCACGGGGAGCCCAGCCGGTAGCCGACCCCGTGCACCGTGTGGACGAGCCGCGGCTCACCGCCCGACTCCAGTTTCCGGCGCAGATAACCCACGTATACGGCGAGGGAGTTGGAGTCGGGGCCGAAGTCCCGTCCCCACACCGCCTGCTGGATCAGCTCGCGCGGCAGGACCTGGCCCGCGTTGCGCAGGAGCAGTTCGAGCAGGACGGCCTCCGTGCGGCTGAACTCCACCCGGCGCTCCCCGCGACGGCCGGTGCGCGTCGCGGGATCCAGGGCGAGATCGCCGTACGCGAGGTCGTCGCCGTCGGCCGCGGCGCGCTCCGGTGTCGCACGCCGCAGCAGGGCCCGCACCCGCGCCACCAGCTCGTCGAGGGCGAACGGCTTGACCAGGTAGTCGTCGGCGCCCGCGTCCAGACCGTCGACGCGCTCGCTCACCGAGTCCAGGGCCGTCAGCACGAGGACCGGCGTGCGGTCGCCCGCCGCGCGCAGCTGACGGCAGACCGCGAGGCCGTCCATGACCGGCATCAGGACGTCGAGGACCACCAGGTCCGGCTGCCAGCGGGCGACCGCCGTCAGCGCGCGATGGCCGTCGGCCGCGCCCCGCACATGGTGACCCTCGACCGTCAGGGCGTCCTCGACGGCGGCCCGCACCTCGGGGTCGTCGTCGACGACGAGGATCCGGTGCCGTGCCGCGTCGCCCGCGCCCGGCGGGCCGCCCTTGCTGGTCACGCTCGTGAAGCTCATGGACCAAAGGTGCCAAACGCGGCTCTTAAAACCCTCTTAGACCCCCGAGTGAAGCTCCAGTGCCATGCGAACCACTCACTCCGACCGCGCCGCCGCCGCGGGCCGCACCGGTCTCTCCGTCGTGATCGGCGCGGGCGGCACCGGTGGGCACATCTACCCGGGCCTCGCCCTCGCCGACGCGCTGCGCCGGGCCGTGCCCGGCGCCGTGATCTCCTTCGTCGGCACCGAGCGGGGCCTGGAGACCCGGCTGATACCGGACGCCGGATACCGCCTCCACACCGTCGACATGATCCCCTTCGACCCGTCGCTCGGCGCCCGCCGCTATCTGCTCCCCGCCGCACTGATGAAGTCCGGCGCCCAGTGCCGGGCCATCCTGCGCGAGCAGGGCGCACAGGTCGCCGTCGGCATGGGTGGCTACCCCAGCGCCCCCGTCATCGTCGGGGCACGCATGGCGGGGCTCCCGAGCCTCATCCACGAGTCCAACGCGGTGCCGGGCCGCGCCAACCGGTTCGCGGCGCGGCTCACCCCGAACATCGCGGTCGCCTTCGACCGCAGCCGCGCCCACCTGCCGGGCGGCGAGCGCGCGCACACGACCGGGATGCCGATCGCCGCGCCGCTCGCCGCGCTCGACCGGGCCGCGCTGCGCGACGAGGCCCGGCGCACCCTGGGCGTGCCCGCCGGGGCCCGGCTGATCCTCTTCAACGGCGGCAGCCTCGGCGCGGCCCGCCTCACGGCGGCGGCGGTCGGCCTCGCGGCGCGCTGGCGGGAGCGGCGCGACGTACACCTCCTCGTCAAGACCGGCCCCGCGGCCCTGGACGAGACGCGGGCCCGGCTCGCCGCCGAGGGCGGTGACGCGGTCGCCCGCGCCGTCCCCTATCTCGACCGCATGGACCTCGCCTACGCCGCCGCCGACCTCGTCGTCTGCCGCGCGGGCTCGGCGACGGTCGCCGAACTGGCCGCCACCGGCGTCCCCGCCGTCCTCGTGCCCTACCCGCACGCGCCCGGCGACCACCAGACCCACAACGCCCGGGTCCTCTCCGACGCCGGCGCGGGCGTCCTGCTGCCCGACGCGGAGACCACCGCCGACCGGCTCGTACACCTGCTCGGCCCGCTGCTCGCGGACCCGGTACGGCTCGCCGCGATGAGCGGCGCCGCCGACCCCGGCCCGCACGCCCGCGCCGCCGACCTGCTCGCCGAGCGGGTCCTCGAACTCGCCCACGTCACCCCTCACCTGGAGTACGCATGAACACGTCCACCACCGGCTTCTCCTGGCAGGACCGCACCGTCCTCGTCACCGGCGCCGAAGGCTTCATCGGCTCGACGCTCGTCGACCTGCTCCTCGAAGCGGGGGCGAAGGTCCGCGCCTTCGTGCACTACAAGCCGTACGCGGAGAAGGGGCACCTCGCGCACCTCCTCGGTGACCCGCGGGTCGAGATGGTCGCCGGGGACGTGCGGGACGCGGGGCGCGTGGCGGACGCGGTCGACGGCTGCGACACGGTCTTCCACCTCGCCGCGCTGATCGGCATCCCCTACTCGTACGACTCTCCGGGCGCGTACGTCCAGACGAACGTCGTCGGCACGGAGAACGTCGCCGAGGCGTGCCGGCGGCACTCCGTGCGGCGCCTCGTCCACACCTCCACCAGCGAGGTGTACGGGACCGCGCTGACGGCACCGATCGCCGAGACGCACCCGCTGCAGCCGCAGTCGCCCTACTCCGCCTCGAAGATCGGCGCCGACATGATGGCGCTCTCCCACTGGCACGCCTTCGAGCTGCCGGTGACGGTGGTCCGGCCCTTCAACACGTACGGACCCCGGCAGTCCGCGCGCGCCGTCATCCCCGCGATCCTGGCCCAGCTGCACGCCGGCGCCCGGGAGATCAAGCTGGGCTCCCTGACGCCCACGCGGGACTTCACGTACGTCACGGACACGGCGCGCGGGTTCATGGCGATGGCCGTGTGCGACCGGGCGCTCGGCCACGCGGTGAACCTCGGCGTGGGCCGGGAGATCTCCATCGGCGACCTCGCGCGGGAGCTGATCGCCGCGTCCGGGCGGGAGGCCTCGGTGGTCGTCGATCCGGCGCGGCTTCGCCCTTCGGGGAGCGAGGTGGAGCGGCTTCTGTCGGACAACTCCCGGGCGCGGGAGTGGGCGGGCTGGGTTCCGGAGGTCTCCCTCATGGAGGGGCTCAAGCACACGTCGGCCTGGGTCGCCGAGAACCTGCACCTGTTCGCGCCCGAGCGCTATCAGGTCTGAGTTCCGGCCGCGGGTCGTGGGGGCTGGTCGCGCGGTTCCCCGCGCCCCTGACCCAGGTGTGCCTCTGTTACCCGCTCAGGACTGTGCGGCTGCCGCCGCCAAGCCTCCCAGGAGCAGCAGCGTGAACCGTCGCGCCCACTCCTCGTCCACCGGTTCCGCGCTGACCAGGGCGCGGTGGACCACCGCGCCGGCGATCACGTCGAAGATGAGGTCGGCGGTGCGGGCGGCGGAGGCGGGGTCGGGTTCGGGGGGAAGTTCGCCGCGGGCCTGGGCTCGTTCGCGGCCCGCGAGGACCAGGCGTTTCTGGCGGTCGACGATGGAGGAGCGGATGCGGTTCCGCAGCGGCTCGTCCGTCGTGGACTCGGCGACCACCGCCATCAGCGCCGTCTTCGTCTCGGGGCGCCCGAGCAGCACCGCGAACTGCAGGACGACGCCTTCGATGTCGGCGGCGAGGCTGCCCCGGTCGGGCAGCTCCAGTTCGTCGAAGAGCTCCGCCACCGCGTCCACGACGAGCTCGCTCTTGCCCGCCCAGCGCCGGTAGAGCGTGGTCTTCGCGACGCCTGCCCGCGTGGCGACGGCGCCGAGCGTCAGCTTGGACCAGCCGAGTTCGACGAGGCCCTGCCGGGTCGCCTCCAGGATCGCGGCGTCGGCGGTCGCGCTGCGCGGGCGGCCGCCGGTGCGGGTGGCAGGAGTGGTGCGGCTCTGCATGCCCGCGACCATACCGGTCAGTACGTGCCGACTCGGGGTGCCGAGTGAGCGAGATCACCGCGGGCCCCGTTCCGCGCCCGGGACGGGGCAGTTACGCTACGACTCGTAGCGAAAGCTTGTGAGCGCGGCCGGAAGCCGAACGGCCAAGGGTGCACCGCGCCGCCCACGAGCCAGGAGCCACGAGCGACAACCACGCAGCACGACCACCGGCCCGGGGTGGGGACCCCGAGCCAACCGACGGTCCTCCTCGGGACCTTGGACCCTGCCTCCTGTGGCCCCGCAATCCGGCGGGGGGTCACGGACGGGCACGGTTCCCGCACGGCTTGGGGGAGGATGTACTCATGCAGCCACGGAACATGTCCATGAGCGGAGTCGTCGACCTCGCCGCCGTGAAGGCGGCCCAGGAGGCCAAGGCGAAGGCGGAGCAGGCGCGCGCCGAAGCGGCCCGGCAGGGCGGGGGCGCGGCGGGCGCCGCGATCTCCCCGGCCTCCCTCGTCATCGACGTCGATGAGGCGGGCTTCGAGCGCGAGGTCCTGCAGCGCTCCACCGAGGTCCCGGTCGTCATCGATTTCTGGGCCGAGTGGTGCGAGCCGTGCAAGCAGCTGAGCCCCCTTCTCGAGCGGCTCACGCAGGAATACAACGGCCGTTTCCTCCTTGCCAAGATCGATGTCGACGCGAACCAGATGCTGATGCAGCAGTTCGGGGTCCAGGGGATCCCGGCTGTCTTCGCGGTGGTGGCGGGCCAGGCCCTGCCCCTCTTCCAGGGCGCCGCCCCGGAGGCGCAGATCCGTCAGACCCTGGACCAGCTCATCCAGGTCGGCGAGGAGCGCTTCGGCCTGACGGGCCTGGTGGTCGACGCCGGTGCCGATGACGAGCAGGCCCCCGCACCGGCCGAGGTGCCGGCCGGACCTTACGACGCCCTCCTCGAAGCGGCCGTACGGGCGCTGGACGCGGGCGATCTCGCCGGTGCCGTACAGGCGTACAAGAACGTGCTCAGTGACGATCCGGCCAACACCGAGGCCAAGCTCGGCCTCGCCCAGGCCGAACTGCTCCGGCGCGTCCAGGGCCTCGACCCGCAGGCGGTCCGCAAGGACGCCGCCGACCGTCCCGCGGACGTGCAGGCCCAGATCACCGCCGCCGACCTGGATCTGGTGGGCGGTCACGTCGAGGACGCCTTCGGGCGGCTCATCGACGCGGTGCGACGCTCGGTGGGCGACGACCGGGACGCCGCGCGGGTGCGACTGCTCGAACTCTTCGAGGTGGTGGGCGCGGACGATCCGCGTGTGACGGCGGCGCGCACGGCGCTCGCCCGGGTGCTCTTCTGACCGCACGCCGACCGTCCGGCCGGTTCCGTCCACCGGCCCTCGGGCTGACCAGTCCCTAAACGCCGGGGCTTGTGATGCCGGAGTGAAAAGTCTGTTCCCAGGACGCACAGCGGCCGCACTTTGCCAAAACTTGGCAATTGCGGCCGCTGTTACTTGGAGTAAGGGAATCCCTTCCTTCTGGGCGCATTCGCCCGCTCATGCCCCGTTCTGCTCCTGGCCGTTGAGCCACCGTCCGTGGCCGACCGATACCGCGCGGTCGCGCTTCGGTTATCCGGCCGTTACTAGCGAGTAACGAACCCCCTTGTGCGGGGGCCGAGAATGCACCACGATCGGCGACGCTCGGTCCGATAACCCGCAGCCCGACAGCCAATCGGGAGCGGGGTTTCTGGGTCCCCACCGAGTAGGCCGGTGACGCCGTCGCCGGTCTTGGACAGGGGGGTCTCTGCCGGTACCGGCAGGGCCTGTCCGCGAGGTCGTGCGTGATGCGTCAGGCGCGACCAGTGGTTGTCGCTCGGGGGTGATCGCCGGTGATGAGTGGTGCGGTTGCGTGCCTCCGATGCGGGCGCTCTCCTTCCCGAGGACGTAGCACTTCTCCCATCCCTGCCCGGCTGAGCCGCCCGAACGGGAGCAGTCAGGGCCGGAGATGTACGTCCGAGAAGGAGGAAAGTCATGGAGTCCGTGGCTCGTGGCGGAACCAGATGGAAGCGGTTCGCCGTGGTCATGGTGCCGAGCGTCGCGGCGACTGCCGCGATAGGCGTCGCCCTGTCCCAGGGTGCGCTCGCGGCATCGTTCAGTGTGTCCGGTCAGCAGTTCAAGGTGACTGCTAAGGAGCTCAACGGCAAGGGGTTCGTCCAGTACGGAGCCCTTGACAGCGGCAAGTCGGGTCACCACCCGGTAGCCGTCGTCGGTCTCGAATCGGCGACGATCACCAATCTCTGCCAGTCGGTGGTCGTGCCGGTCCCGGTCTTCGGCGATGTGTCGATGACCCTCAAGGCCGGTGGCGAGGGTGGTCCGAAGGTACAGGCCAAGAAGCTCTACATCGACGCCGATGACCTGAAGGCCAACGCGACCTTCCACAAGGTCGACATCGGCGTCTCGGTCGACCAGACCACCAAGGGCCCTGGTCCGGCGAAGGGCGACAAGTACGCCCCGGACTCGTTCGCGCAGCAGGCGGAGTCGGTGAAGTTCACCGATGTCAAGCAGCGTGCGTGGGCGACCACCGCCGGCACCTTCAAGCTCTCTGGCCTGGGCATGTCGGTCAAGAAGGGCAAGCACGAGTGCTACTAGGGCAGTTGATGCCCTAGCGGGCCGCGGCCAGGCGGCCCGGTGCGTACTCGGTGCGCACTCGGTGCGATGAGAACGGCCGGGCGCGGGGGCGCGACGGCATCTGACGGAGCCGTCCCCGTGCCCGACACCGCACGACACACAGAACCAACGCCATTCCCGAGGAGCTGTACGACATGAGCGCCGAAGCGCAAGTGGGACTGGGCGACAAGCTCGGCCGGATGCGCCTTCGTTTCCGAGGGTGGCGCGGTCAGCGCCCGTTCTGGGGTGGTCTGCTGACACTTCTCGGCGGCATCCCGATCATGTATTTCCCGTACGCGAACCTCACGCTCGGCACGATGACGATCCGGATGGCGACCACCGCCGGCGCCGGATCGCTGATCATCGGCGTGCTGTTGGTCGTGCTCGGCCTGACCATGTGGTTCCAGCCGCACTCCCGTGTCTTCGCGGGTGTCGCGGCGATTCTGCTCGCCTTGGTCTCCCTGGTGGTCTCCAACTTCGGCGGCTTCGTCATCGGCTTCCTGCTCGCCCTGATCGGCGGCGCCCTCGGCGTCTCCTGGGCCCACGCGAAGCCTGCCGGTGAGCCCGCGGGACGCAAGGCCGGAGAGTCCGGCGGCCCCGACGGGGCCCTCGGGTCGCCCGCCGCGGCCGGCGCGGGTGGGGTGAGCGGCGAACAGGACGATCTGTCAGGAACGAGCCCGACGAACGGGACGAACGGGAGGCACCGTGCCGGCTGACGAGGTGCACCACGAGGGCTTCGCGGGGGAGCCCCGTGCGAGAACCGGGCCGCGCCACGCGGCACCCAGGAAGCCGCTGCTGACCCGGCTGCAGGTTCCCGCGGGCAAGGCGATCGCCATCGCCGCGATGCCCACCGCCGTGCTCATGGGCATGGGCCTGACCCCGACGCTCGCGCAGGCCAAGCCGGGTGTCCCGGACAACCCCTTCCAGGACGGCCCGTGTGTCACGGCGCCGGACAAGGACGCCGAGAGCGACGCGGAGAAGGACGCCGCGGCCAAGGCGAAGGAAGAGGCGGCCGAGAAAGCGGCCAAGGACGCCAAGGGCGCCAAGGATGCGGACGAGGCCAAGGGGACGGGCGGGAAGGACGAGGCGAAGAAGGACGACGCCGGGAAGCCGAACCCGCCGACCTCGCCCTCCTCGGACGACAAGGCGGACCAGGGCGACAAGGCGGACCCGGACGACAAGGCCGGTCCCACCGAGCCGTCCACCGGTGAGAAGGACGGCGCCGAGGAGTCCGGGAAGACTCCGGAGCCCACCGAGACCAAGAACCCCTGGGACCCGCTGGGCGTGGGCGACGCCCTCAAGGACGTCTTCACGCCCGACAAGGACGAGGACGCAGCCAAGGACGAGGGCGAGAAGGAGCCCGAGTCCCCGGCGCGGTCCGGCTCGACGTCCGACGAGGACGGTGCCAAGTCCGGTTCCGGGAGCACCAAGTCCCCCGAGGACGCGCTGAAGGACACCACCGGCAAGGTCACCAAGCCGGTCGACGACACCGTCGGCAAGCTCGGGGACGGCGTCAAGGACGGTCTCAAGGACGGCAAGGACACCGCCGACGACGAGGCCGACAAGCTCAAGGACAAGGCCGACAAGCTCAAGGAAGCGGCCGAGAAGGCAGCGAAGGACGCGGCGAAGGACAAGGCCGAGGACCCGATGGCGCCGGACGAGAACGGCAAGAAGCCGTTCCCGTGCGTGGTCGAGAAGAAGGTCGACGGAGACGCCGAGAAGACGCCCTCGCCCATCCCGAACCAGCCGTGGAACCTGGAAGCCAGCTCGCTCACCCTCAAGGGCGCCGACTACCAGGGCGTCGTGAACCTGACGATGCCCAACGGCCGGAGCAAGCAGGCCCTGAAGTACGTCGTCCAGAACACCGACATCGGCGACCTGCACCAGATCGTCGAGGGACCGGCCGGCAAGAAGTACCACGTCGAGGCGGCCAAGGGCACCACGTCCACCATCCGGGGCGGGGAGACCACGATGTACACCGAGCGGATCTCGGGCAAGCTGTTCGGGCTCATCCCGATCACCTTCGACCCCGAGCACCCGCCGCCGCTGAACATCCCGCTGATCTACTTCACGGACGTGAAGGTGCAGCAGGCGGGTCAGTTCGGCGGGAACCTGACGATTCCCGGACTGCACCAGTCGATCACCGACTGAACCGCCCGCACGACAGACGCCGAGGGCGCCCCCTTTCGCAAGGGGGCGCCCTCGGCGCGTGCGCGGGACGGGCCTCGGCCCGGCCCTCAGCCGTCAGCTGTCAGTCGCGGCCGCCGCCGCCCAGGTGGTGGACCCGCACCATGTTGGTGGTGCCGGGGACGCCGGGGGGCGAGCCCGCCGTGATGACGACCGTGTCACCGTCGTTGAAGCGCTTCAGCTTGATCAGCTCGGCGTCGACGAGCTCGACCATCGCGTCGGTGTTGTCGACGTGCGGCACGACGTAGGTGTCCACGCCCCAGCTCAGCGCGAGCTGGTTGCGGATGGCCTCGTCCGTGGTGAAGGCCAGGATCGGCTGGGCCGCGCGGTAGCGGGAGAGCCGGCGGGCCGTGTCACCGGACTGCGTGAAGGCGACCAGCGCCTCGCCGCCGAGGAAGTCCGCGATCTCGCACGCGGCACGGGCCACCGAACCACCCTGCGTACGCGGCTTCTTGCCGGGCACGAGCGGCTGCAGGCCCTTGGAGAGGAGCTCCTCCTCGGCCGCGGTGACGATCTTCGACATCGTCTTGACGGTCTCGATCGGGTACGCGCCGACGCTGGACTCGGCGGACAGCATGACCGCGTCCGCGCCGTCCAGGATCGCGTTGGCGACGTCGGACGCCTCGGCGCGCGTGGGGCGCGAGTTGGTGATCATCGATTCCATCATCTGGGTCGCGACGATCACCGGCTTGGCGTTGCGGCGGCACATCTCCACGAGGCGCTTCTGCACCATCGGGACCTTTTCGAGCGGGTACTCGACGGCCAGGTCGCCACGGGCCACCATCACGGCGTCGAACGCCGCGACGACGCCCTCCATGTTGGCGACGGCCTGCGGCTTCTCCACCTTGGCGATGACGGGGACCCGGCGGCCCTCCTCGTCCATCACCTTGTGGACGTCCTTGACGTCGCTCGCGTCGCGCACGAAGGACAGGGCGACCATGTCGCAGCCCATCTTCAGGGCGAAGCGCAGGTCGTCGACGTCCTTCTCGGAGAGCGCGGGCACGTTCACGGCCGCGCCGGGCAGGTTGATGCCCTTGTGGTCGGAGATGACGCCGCCCTCGACGACGATCGTCTTGACGCGCGGTCCTTCCACCTCGACGACGCGCAGCTCGACGTTGCCGTCGTTGATCAGGATCTGGTCGCCCTTGGAGACGTCGCCCGGCAAGCCCTTGTAGGTGGTGCCGCAGATCGACTTGTCGCCCGGGACGTCCTCGGTGGTGATGGTGAACTCGTCACCGCGCACCAGCTCGACGGGGCCCTCGGCGAAGGTCTCCAGACGGATCTTGGGGCCCTGCAGGTCGGCGAGGACACCGATGGCGCGGCCGGTCTTCGCGGCGGCCGCACGGACGCGGTCGTACCGCCCCTGGTGCTCGGCGTGCGTGCCGTGGCTGAAGTTGAATCGGGCCACGTTCATGCCGGCCTCGATCAGCGAGACGAGCTGCTCTTCGGAGTCGACGGCGGGGCCCAGCGTGCAGACGATTTTGGAACGGCGCATGGGGCGATCCTATCGGTTTGTTTCGCTACGGAATATTCCGTCTGGTGGAATCTACAAATGGGCGGAAGTCCGCTCAGGCGTTGCGGTCGGCGACCAGCGCATACGTCTGCGCGGCGATCTCCAATTCTTCGTCGGTCGGCACCACGGCGACAGCGACGCGCGCGTACTCCGGCGAAATGAGCCGGGCTTCGTCGGAACGTACGGAATTGAGCGCACCGTCGACCGCGAGCCCCAGCTCCTCCAGGCCCTGCACCGCCGCCTCCCGCACCGGGGCGGCGTTCTCGCCCACGCCCGCCGTGAAAGCGACCGCGTCGACCCGGCCGAGAACCGCGTAATAGGCACCGATGTACTTCTTCAGACGGTGGACGTAAATGTCGAAGGCGAGCGCGGCCTCTTCGTCGCCTTCGTCGACCCGGCGCCTGATCTCCCGCATGTCATTGTCGCCGCAGAGCCCGATCAGGCCGCTCTTCTTGTTGAGCAGCACGTCGATCTCGTCGATGGACATTTTTCCGACCCGGGCCAGATGGAAGATGACCGCCGGGTCCAGGTCACCGGAGCGGGTACCCATCACGAGCCCCTCCAGTGGCGTGAGCCCCATCGAGGTGTCGACGCACTTCCCGCCCCGCACCGCGCTCGCCGAGGCGCCGTTGCCCAGGTGCAGCACGATGACGTTGACGTCCTCGGGGGCCTTGCCCAGCAGCTTCGCCGTCCTGCGCGAGACGTACGCGTGGGACGTGCCGTGGAAGCCGTAGCGCCGCACGCGGTGCTCGTCGGCGGTCTTCACGTCGATCGCGTAGCGCGCCGCGGCCTCCGGCATCGTCGTGTGGAAGGCGGTGTCGAAGACGGCGACCTGCGGCAGGTCGGGGCGCAGGGCCCGGGCGGTGCGGATGCCGGTGATGTTGGCCGGGTTGTGCAGCGGGGCCACCGGGACGAGCCGCTCGATCTCCGCGAGCACCTCGTCGGTGATCACGGTCGGCGCGGTGAACTTCAGGCCGCCGTGCACCACCCGGTGGCCGATCGCGGCCAGTTCGGGGGAGTCGAGGCCGAGCCCGTCCGCCGTCAGCTCATGGGCGACGGCCCGCAGCGCCGCCTCGTGGTCGGCGATCGGCTCCTCGCGCTCCCGGGGCTCGGCGCCGCCGCCGGCCAGCGGGGTGTGCTTGAGCCGCGAGGTCTCCTCGCCGATCCGCTCGACCAGGCCGACGGCGAGGCGCGAGCTGTCGCGCATGTCGAGCAGCTGGTACTTCACCGACGAGGAGCCGGAGTTGAGGACGAGTACGCGAGTGGCGGTCACTGAGGGAGGCGCTTTCTGTGTGGGGGGGGATCAGGCGGTGGGGGTCTCGGCCCGGGACTGGGCCTGGGACTGGATCGCCGTGATGGCGACGGTGTTGACGATGTCCTGGACGAGCGCGCCGCGGGACAGGTCGTTGACCGGCTTGCGCAGGCCCTGCAGGACCGGGCCGACGGCGATCGCGCCGGCCGAGCGCTGCACGGCCTTGTAGGTGTTGTTGCCGGTGTTCAGGTCCGGGAAGATCAGCACGCTGGCCTGGCCCGCGACGTCCGAGCCGGGCAGCTTGGTGGCCGCGACGGAGGGCTCCACGGCGGCGTCGTACTGGATCGGCCCCTCGATCTTCAGGTCGGAGCGCTGCTCGCGCACCAGCTCGGTGGCCTCGCGCACCTTGTCGACGTCGGCGCCCGAGCCGGACGTACCCGTCGAGTACGAGAGCATCGCGATCCGCGGCTCGACCCCGAACTGCCGGGCGGTGGCGGCCGCCTGGACGGCGATGTCCGCGAGCTGCGCGGCGTTCGGGTCCGGGTTGACCGCGCAGTCGCCGTACACGAGCACCTTGTCGGCGAGGCACATGAAGAACACCGACGAGACGATCGAGGCGTCGGGCTTGGTCTTGATGATCTCGAAGGCGGGCCGGATGGTCGCGGCGGTGGAGTGCACGGAGCCCGACACCATGCCGTCGGCGAGGCCCTCCTGGACCATCAGCGTGCCGAAGTAGTTCACGTCCGCCACCACGTCGTGCGCGAGCTCGACGGTGACGCCCTTGTGCGAGCGCAGCTCCGCGTACTTGGCGGCGAAACGGTCCCGCAGCTCGGAGGTCTGCGGGTCGATGAGCTCGGAGTCGGCGAGGTCCACGCCGAGGTCGGCGGCCTTCTTGCGGATCTGCTCGACCGGGCCGAGCAGGGTGAGGTCGCAGACGCCGCGGCGCAGGAGCACGTCGGCGGCGCGCAGCACCCGCTCCTCGGTGCCCTCGGGCAGCACGACGCGGCGCCGGTCGGCGCGGGCCTGCTCCAGGAGCTTGTGCTCGAACATCATCGGCGTGAGGCGGTCGGAGCTCGGCGCCGAGACGCGCTTGAGCAGATCCGCGGTGTCGACGTACCGCTCGAAGAGGCCGAGGGCGGTCTCCGCCTTGCGGGGCGTCGCCGCGTTCAGCTTGCCCTCAAGGGCGAAGAGCTCGGCCGCCGTGGGGAAGGAGCCGCCGGAGACCGCGACCACCGGGGTGCCGGGCGCGAGGCGGTCGGCGAGGGTGAGGATCTCCTGGCCGGGCTGCTCGTTCAGGGTCAGCAGGACGCCCGCGATGGGCGGCGTACCGGCGCTGTGCGCGGCGAGCGAGCCCACCACCAGGTCGGCGCGGTCGCCGGGGGTGACCACCAGGCAGCCCGGCGTCAGGGCGTTCAGGAAGTTCGGCAGCATGGCGCCGCCGAAGACGAAGTCCAGGGCGTCGCGCGCGAGCCCGGAGTCGTCGCCGAGCAGCACGCGGCCGCCCAGGGCGTGGGTGATCTGCGCGACCGTCGGCGCGGAGAGCGCGGCCTCGTCGGGCAGTACGTAGCAGGGCACGGGCAGGCGGGCCTCAAGCCGCTCGTGGATCTCGTCGCGGTCGGCCGGGGCCACCCGGTTGGTGATCATCGCGAGGACGTCGCAGCCGAGCGAGTCGTACGCGCGGTAGGCGTTCCGCGTCTCGGCGCGCACCGACTCGGCAGTCTGGTTCTTGCCGCCGACCACGGGGAGCACGGAGGCGCCGAACTCGTTGGCCAGGCGGGCGTTGAGCGAGAGCTCGTCGGGGAGCTGGGTGGCGGCGAAATCCGTGCCGAGGACGAGGACGACTTCATAGTCCCTCGCGACCCGGTGGAACCGGTCGACGAGCCGGGAGACCAGTTCGTCGGTGCCCTGCTCCGCCTGGAGCGCCGACGCCTCGTGGTAGTCCATGCCGTACACGGTCGTCGCGTCCTGCGAGAGGCGGTAGCGCGCCCGCAGCAGGTCGAAGAGGCGGTCGGGACCGTCGTGGACGAGTGGCCGGAAGACCCCGACCCGGTCGACCTGGCGGGTGAGGAGCTCCATGACTCCCAGTTCGACGACCTGGCGACCGTCGCCCCGGTCGATCCCGGTCACGTACACGCTGCGCGTCACGCGTGCTCCCCTTCTTCGCTTCCGTCGCTGTCCGCGGGCCCGGCACGGTTGCCGGGTGAGCTGGACAAATGGCCCGATATCGCGGCTGTGCCCTCTTGACAATACCTCTGCGGCTGGATAGGCCGCCCGCCGGACGAAAGGCCCGACGGAGGCGGTACCAAGGTCCCTGCCCGCCTCTCGGACAGACATCCGTCGCACATCCGTGAGCGGCGACCCCCTGGTGGCCGTGGAACAATCGGATCGGCTCACAAGTACCAGCAGCGAGCAGGAGACACAGCGCGATGCGTATCGGAATTCTCACCGCGGGCGGCGACTGCCCCGGCCTCAACGCAGTGATCCGGTCGGTCGTGCACCGCGCCGTGACGCATTACGGCGACGAGGTCATCGGCTTCGAGGACGGCTACGCGGGCCTGCTCGACGGGCGCTACCGCCCCCTCGACCTGAACGCCGTGAGCGGCATTCTGGCCCGGGGCGGCACCATCCTCGGCTCGTCCCGCCTGGAGCGCGCCCGCTTCCGCGCGGCCTGCGAGGACGCCAAGGAACTCATCGAGAAGAGCGGCTTCGACGCGCTCATCCCGATCGGCGGCGAGGGCACCCTGACGGCGGCCCGCATGCTGTCCGACGCGGGCGTGCCGGTCGTCGGCGTCCCCAAGACGATCGACAACGACATCTCCTCCACGGACCGCACCTTCGGCTTCGACACGGCGGTCGGCGTGGCCACCGAGGCGATGGACCGCCTCAAGACCACCGCCGAGTCCCACCAGCGCGTGATGGTGGTGGAGGTCATGGGCCGCCACGCGGGCTGGATCGCCCTGGAGTCCGGCATGGCCGGCGGCGCGCACGGCATCTGCCTGCCGGAACGCCCCTTCGACCCCGCCGATCTGGTCGCCCTCGTCGAGGAGCGCTTCTCGCGCGGCAAGAAGTTCGCGGTGATCTGCGTCGCCGAGGGCGCGCACCCGCAGGACGGCACGATGAACTACGGCAAGGGCGCGATCGACCAGTTCGGCCACGAGCGCTTCCAGGGCATCGGCACGGCCCTGGCCTACGAGCTGGAGGCCCGCCTCGGCAAGGAGGCCAAGCCGGTCATCCTCGGCCACGTCCAGCGCGGCGGCACCCCCACCGCGTACGACCGCGTCCTCGCGACCCGCTTCGGCTGGCACGCGGTCGAGGCGGTGCACCGCGGGGAGTACGGCAGGATGACGGCGCTGCGCGGCACGGACATCACGATGGTGCCGCTCGCGGAGGCGGTCACGGAGCTGAAGACGGTTCCGAAGGACCGCATGGACGAGGCGGAGTCGGTCTTCTAGACCGGGCCTCCGCGACGGTCCCCGCTCGCGAGGCGGGCGGGGACCTCAGCCCCGCCCGCCCCGGACCAGCGACCAGAAGTGTTCGAGGATCCGGTCCAGGAAGTCCCGGCCGGCCTCCCCGGACGCGTCGGAGCTCGCCCCGCCGCCCCAGCTCAGCGTGCGCGTCATCCGGGACTGGTAGTCGTCGTGCATCTGCCGCAGCACGTCCTCGACGTGCCGCTTCTCCACCGGCAGCAGTTTGGCCACCGGCCGCACGTACCCCTGCCACCGGGTCGTGACGGCGCTGCGAAGCAGCTCGGCGAGCGCGTCGGCCCGTCCCGTGACGGTGACGAAGTCGGCGGGGGAGAGCGCCAGGGTCCGGGCGAGGGCGGCGGACTGCCGTTCGTTGCCGCGCCAGGTACCGGTCTCCTCCATGCGCAGATACGACTGGATCTCCACGCCCGACTCCCGCGCGACGTCCTCCGGGGCGAGCCCCCGCGTGAGCCGGTGCTCGCGCAGGGTCCGCGCGGCCCCCATCAGATCCCCCGGCGAGCACCACAGCGTGGCGGCGAGCGCGGTGAGCTCGGCGGAGGTCGGCGCGGCGAGCCCGCGCTCCCAGGCGGCGATGGTGTCGGCGGTGACGTACGTGAGCCCGTAACTGGCTCGCATCCCGTAAGCGACATGCCCGTGGGCCATCCCGAGCGCCTCCCGCAGGCGCCGGGCGGCGGGGAAGTCGAAGGGGGGCGTCGGCTGGTGCGGCGGTTGGCTCGATTGCACGGGCACACCGTAGGCGCCTGCGGGGGTGGTGACTACGGTGTGTTTCTACGAGGTTGCGGATTGGTGGGAAGGTACGGCTGCCGAAACGGCGGCGCGTGCGCCCCGGCAGCCGCTGCGCAGGCGGGGATTCAAAGGCAGGCTCTCAGCGGTTGACGGACTGGACCTCCTCCACCACCACGTCCTGCTCCGCGCCGAACTCGCCGTCAGGCAGGGGCTTTTCACCGTTCACGCCCGTGCCCGTCCAGTGGATCTTCCACGTCACCGTGGCCTTCAGCGGGTACGAGCCGTCGCCCGAGGAGCGCAGGTACTTCACGCCGCAGGGCGGGGTCTTTGTGGCCTTGCCTCTGGCGTAGGGCGTGCCGATCCTGTCGCCGACGAGGTCGCAGACGCCGTTCGCGGGATACGTCTCCGCGTCCGCGGTGCCGGGGTCGATCTTGAGGGAGACGGGTTCGGCGGTCGTCGTCGCCTCGATGCCGAGGACGTCGACCCTGGCCGTGACCGACACCGGCTTGAACTCCGCGCCGTCCAGCCAGGCCCAGGTGGGCAGGTTCACCTTGGTCGCGGCCTCGGGGGCCAGCTTCACCTCGGTGCCGGGGACGCGGATCCTGGCGTACGCGAGTTTCGCCAGGATCTCCGGGTCGAGGGCGGGGATACCGGCGGGCGGCGGGTCGCCCTTGTCGACCCAGAAGGTGTCCTTGGTGCACTTGTCCCAGCCGGGCGGGTAGGACTTGTCGGGGAACGCGGTCCACCAGTAGCCCTTGCCGGCCTTGTCGAGGTTGAAGTTCTTGTACGGTTCGCCCTCGACGTACCGCTTGCGCTGCTCCAGGTCCCACTGGGCGCCCGTGGAGTCGACCGACCAGACCGCCTCGCGCTCCTTCTTGAACTGGGCCGGGGTGTAGGTGGGGCCGTACCAGCAGGGCGGCGGGCTGTAGTCGCCGGTGGGGGCGATGGGCCCGGCCTTGGGGCCGGTTCCGTTCTTCGAGTCGTCGTACCTGATGCCGCCCGCGGTGGCCGTCAGCGAGCCGTCGCCGCCGTTCTCGGTGGGGCCCGCGGCGTCGCCGTTCGCGGTGCCGCCGTGGCCGGTCCGCGCGGACGCGGGCCCCGAAAGGAGCAGCGCCGCGGACATCGCCACGGCCCCCGCGGCTACGAGTGACTTCCTTCTCATGGCTGGCATGTGTCGTTCCCCCGGTCGGATGTGGTCGTCTCGGTGATCCAGACGCCCTGTTGGTTCGCGCGCAGTCGGCTGCTGTAGAGCACGAAGTCGTCCTTGGACGGCGCCGACGCCCCGGCGGTCTTCCCCGTCTTCAGGCTCTTGTTGTGTGCCTTGCGCTGGTCCTCGCAGTAGACGAGGCCCGCCGTTTTGCCGCCCGTGACGTCCACCCGGGCGTTGAAGTACCGCTTGATGCCGGTGATCCGGTCCTGGTGGTCGACGTACTCCTGCACGAACCTCTGGCTGCCGGCCGCCGCCTCGCCCTCGGCGTAGAAGCGGTATGCCTTGTGCAGCGGTGCCTGCTCCGCGATGGCCAGGTCGACGGCCTTCAGGTACTGCTCGGTGTCGGCGAGCACCGCGTCCTTGTTCTTGTCGCCCGTCCTGGACCACTCGAACCTGTACGTCAGGTCCGAAGGAAGCTCGATCTCCGGCCGGTTGGCGACGTCCTGCGCGGGCTTGTCCGCGGGGGAAGCCTTTTTTCAGCCCTTCACGGCCCCGCCCAGCGCGAATCCGCCGCCGAGCTTCCGCGAGATCAGGACGTACAGGAGGATCACCGGGGTCGAGTAGAGGATGGAGAACGCGGCGAGCTGGCCGTAGACCACGGTTCCCTTGTTGCCGAAGAAGTCGTTGATGCTGACCGACGCGGGCATCTGTTCCGGGGTGAGCAGCAGCATGAAGGGGACGAAGAAGTTGCCCCACATCATGACGAAGGAGAAGACCGTCACCACGGCCACGCCCGGCCCCATCAAGGGGAGGACGATCCGCAGGAGGGACTGGAAGGACGAGGCGCCGTCGGTCCACGCCGCCTCCTCCAGCTCCTTGGGGACGCCGTCCATGAAGTTCTTCATCAGCCAGATGGCGAACGGGAGTTGGGACGCTGCGAAGAAGAAGATCGTGCCCTGCATCGTGTCGATCAGGTCGACCTGGACGAAGAGGGCGTAGACGGGGACCATGATCGCGGTGATCGGCAGGCTCGTCGCGAAGAGGATCGTCAGCATGAAGGGGCGGTTCAGGCGGGAGCGGTAGCGCGAGAGCGGGTACGCGGCGAGGGCCGCGCAGACCACCGTGAGCAGCGTGCCGCCGCCGCACAGCAGGAGGCTGTTGAGGAGCGGGGTGAAGGTGATCTCGGGGGTGAGCACCTGGTCGTAGTTGTCGAGGGTGAGGCCGTCGGGGACGCGCACCCTGAGGTCCGCCTTCGGGTCGAAGGAGGACAGGACCACCCAGGCCAGGGGAAGCACGAACGCCGCGGCCACGACCAGCAGACCCGCGTCGGCCGCGAGCCGGTGCTTGGTGCGCCGCGACCGGAGCGTGCTCGAAGTCGCCCCGCTCGCAGACATCTTGACGGCCACTCAGACCTCCGTGCGCAGCAGGCGCAGGTAGACGAGGGAGAAGAGGGAGCCGACCAGGAGGAGCAGCAGGGCCACGGCGGTGCCGTAGCCGATCATGCTCTTCTGGAAGGCCTGCTCGTACATGAAGAGCGGGAGCGTCTGGCTGTCGTTGCCCGGGCCGCCGCGCGTCATCACCCAGATCAGCCCGAAGACGGAGAGCGTCTGGAGGGTGTTGAGCATGAGGTTGGTGCCGATCGAGCGGCGGATCATGGGCAGCGTGATGTGCCACATCTTCCGCCAGCCGCTCGCGCCGTCGACCTCCGCGGCCTCGGTGATCTCCTTGGGGATCTCGTTCAGGGCGGCGGAGTAGACGAGCATCGAGAAGGCCGTGCCCCGCCAGACGTTCGCGAACGACACCGCCAGGATCGGCAGGGTGAACATCCAGTTCTGGGACGGGAGATGGAGGGCGTCGAGGACCGCGTTCAGGGTGCCCTCGCGGCGGAAGAAGGCGTAGAGCAGGAAGCCCGCGACGACTTCGGGCAGGACCCAGGCCGTGACGACGATCGCGCCGGTGAGGGTGCGGACCGGCTTGGACGCGCGCTGCATGAGGGAGGCGAGGGCCAGGCCCAGGGTGTTCTGGCCGATGAGGGAGGAGAGGACCGTGAAGACGAGGGTGAGCCAGACCGCGTTGAGGAACCGCTCGTCGCCGAACGCCTCACGGAAGTTGTCGAACCCCACGAAGCTCGACTCGGCCTGCCCGGTGAGCTGGAGGTCGGTGAACGCGATGTACGCGCAGTAGCCGATCGGGCCCGCGAGGAAGAGGACGAGCAGGATGACGGCGGGGGAGACGGGCAGGGCGCGGAGCAGGCCCCGGCGGACGCGGACCCGGGCGGCGTCCGGCGGGGAGGCGGCCGGGCGGCCCGGCGACGTCTTGGCGACGCCGTCGGGGCCCGCGGAGGATGCGGTGGTCACGTGGGGGCACTCACTCTCTGGTCGCGACGGCGGTGACCGGCAGTGGCGCGGGCGGCGGGGTGTGCGGGGGCTCCGGCGGTGGCACGAGCCGGTCCACCAGCTCGACCGCGGCCAGGGAGGTCAGGCCGAGGTACGGCGGCCGGAGCAGCCGCCCGGGGTGTGACACGTGCGCCGCTACCGCTCGACGACCTCGCCGTCCGTCGCCGAATCGACCTCCTTCGCGTAGCCGTTCGCCGCGTCCTTCACCGAGCCGTCGCCCGTCGTCACCGTCTCCATCGCCTCCTGGATCGCCGTGGAGACCTTCGGGTACGCGGGGTACGCGGGCCGGTAGTGCGTCGAGGTCACCAGGTCGGTGAAGAACTTGATGCCGGGCTGCGCCTTCACGTACGCCGGATCGGCCGCCACGTCCTTGCGGACCGCGATCCCCGAGTTGGCGATGTACCACTTCTTGGCGTTGGCCTTCGTCTGCATCGTCTCGATGAACTTGAAGGCCAGCTCGGGGTTGTCCGCCTTGGCCGGGACCGACCAGGTCCAGCCGCCCGACATGCTCACCTTGCCGGGCGCCTGGCCGTGTTGCGTCGGCATGGCGGCCAGGCCCAGCTTCCGGGACCACTCGGGCCACTCGTGACCCGCGCCCTTGCCCCAGTCCTGCGGCAGCCACGAGCCGTCGAGGTTGATCGCCAGCTTGCCCTCGGGCAGCAGCTCACCGCGTACGCGGGTGGGGAAGTTGGGGTCGAGGGCGTCCGAGACGTCCGGTCCGAGCTTCTCCTCGTAGACGGTCTCCACGAACTTCAGGGAGTCCTCGAACCCCTTGCCGCCCGTGATCCACTTCTTCGACTCCGGGTCGTAGAGCGGGTTCTCGCCCGTGCCGTACGCGAGCATCTCGAAGCCCTGCATCGTCGCCGCCTCGCCCGCGGGCTTGCCGGTGTAGACGTTGAGCGGAGTGACGTCCGGGACCTTCTTCTTGACCGTGCGGGCCGCGTCGAGAACCTCGTCCCAGGTCTTCGGCTGCCAGTTCGCGGGCAGGCCCGCCTTCTTGAAGATGGCCTTGTCGAACCAGAGACCGCGGGTGTCCGTCCCGTCCGGCACGCCGTACGTCTTGCCGTCGGCCGCCTTCGCCGCCGTCTTCGCCGTGTCGATGAACTGGTCCCAGTCCCGCCACTTGTCCAGGTAGGGATCGAGCGGCTTCAGATACCCGCTGGTGATGTCCGAGTTGATGAGGAACGTGTCCTCGTAGACCAGGTCGGGCGCGGTCTTCGGGGAGCGCATCATCTGCTGCAGCTTGGTGTAGTACTCGGAGTCCGGCGCCTTGATCGGCACCAGCTTGACCTTCTTGCCGGGGTTCTCCTTCTCGAACTGCTTCCTGATGCCTTCGAGGTAGGTGTCCATGACCTTGATCTTGTTGTCCGTGGACTGCTTGAAGGAGACCTTCACGGTGTCGGGGTCGTCGCCGGAGCCGCCGCCGCACGCGGTGAGGGTCCCGGCGGCGAGCAGGGCGGAGGCGGTGAGGAGCAGGGGGGTGGTGGTGGGGCGCACGGGCACGACCTCCTACTGGCCGACGCGGCTGGGTCGCCACGCGGGGTGCAACGGGGTACGACGCGGGTTGCCCGGTGAACGTACGGGCGTGCTCGGAGCAAGGTCAATCCCCCTGCGGGGGCTGTGAATTGATGCTTTTCATCAACGTGACAACGTTGTTGTCGGGCGCACGCCGATGAGGCACCCGGGGTGGGAAAGGGGACGCCTGCCGGGGCTCAGTCGCCCGCGGCGAGCCAGCGGTAGACCAGTTCGGGGCGGCCGACATGGCCGTACTGAGGACTGCGGGCGGCCCGCGCCGTGTCGACCAGGTGCTCCAGGTAGCGGCGCGCGGTGATGCGGGACAGGCCCGCCGACTGAGCCGCCGCGGTGGCGGTGAGGCCTTCGGGGGCGGCGCGCAGGGTGTGGATGACGCGTTCGAGGGTCGGCCCGCTGAGCCCCTTCGGCAGTGCGGCGGGGCCCGGCGCGCGCAGGGTGGCGAGCGCGCGGTCCACCTCGTCCTGGCCGGTGGCCTCGCCGTCGGCGGCGGCGGTGCGGAACTCCGCGTAGCGGGTGAGGCGGTCGCGGAGGGTGGCGAAGGTGAAGGGCTTCAGGACGTACTGGACGACGCCGAGGGAGACGCCCTCGCGGACGACCGCCAGGTCACGGGCCGACGTCACCGCGATCACGTCCGTGGGGTGCCCCGCCGCGCGCAGGGACCGGGCCAGCTGGAGGCCGTGGCCGTCGGGGAGGTGCAGGTCCAGGAGGATCAGGTCGACCGGAGTGCGCTCCAGGACGCGGCGGGCCTCGGCGGCGGAGTGGGCGGGGCGCCCGATGGCCTCGAAACCGGGGACGCGGTTCACGTAGAGGACGTGGGCGTCGGCCGCGACGGGGTCGTCCTCGACTACGAGTACGCGGATCACCGGTCGCCTCCCTGATCGCTTCTGTCACCCGGGGTGGGGCCGGTGCGAGACGCGGGTGTCCTCAGGGTCACCTCGAACTCCGCTCCGCCCTCCGCGGATTCCCGGACCACCAGTGTGCCGCCGTTGCGGGTGACCGTCTGGTGGACCAGGGCCAGGCCGAGGCCCCGGCCCGTCGGCGCCTTCGTCGACCAGCCGCGTTCGAAGACCGAGCGGCGTTGCGCGGGGTCGACGCCAGGACCCGTGTCCGCGACGCGCAGGAGCAGGCCCGATTCGTCGGCCCGCGCCGTCACGGTGACCCGGGCCACGTGGGAGCCCTGCGCCGCGTCGACCGCGTTGTCGATGAGGTTGCCGAGGACCGTCACCAGGTCGCGGGCGGAGAGGGCCTCCGGGAGCATGCCGTCGTCGATGCTGCTGTCGGCCGAGACGACCAGCTCCACGCCGTGTTCGTTCGCCTGCGCCGCCTTGCCGAGCAGCAGGGCCGCGAGGACGGGCTCGTGGACGGCGGCGACGACCTGGTCGGTCAGCGCCTGGGCCAGTTCCAGTTCGGCGGTGGCGAAGTCGACGGCCTCGTCCGCGCGGCCGAGCTCGATCAGGGACACCACCGTGTGGAGGCGGTTCGCCGCCTCGTGGGCCTGCGAGCGCAGCGCCCGCGTGAAGCCGCGCTCGGAGTCCAGCTCCCCGGCGAGCGCCTGGAGTTCGGTGTGGTCGCGCAGGGTGACCACCGTGCCGCGGCGCTCGCCGCCCGTCACGGGGGAGGTGTTGACGACGACCACGCGGTCGGCGGTCAGGTGCAGCTCGTCGACCCGCGGCTCCGTGGCGAGCAGCGCACCCGTCAGCGGGGCGGGGAGTCCGAGCTCGGCGACGTTGCGGCCGATGACCGGGCCGCCCGGGACGCCGAGCAGTTCGCGGCCGCCGTCGTTGATGAGCGCGATCCGCCGCTGTCCGTCCAGCATGAGGAGCCCCTCGCGCACCGCGTGCAGCGCCGCCTCGTGGTAGTCGTGCATGCGGCTCAGCTCGCCGGCGTTCATGCCGTGGGTGCTGCGGCGCAGGCGCGCGTTGATGACGTACGTACCGATGCCGCCGAGTACGAGGGCCGCCGCCGCGACACCGAGCAGCGCGACGAGCTGGCCGCGGGCCTTCGCGGTGATCTCCTCGACGGTGATCCCGGCGCTCACCAGCCCGACGACGCGACCGCCGGAGCCCGCCTCGGAGCCGGAGCCGGAGGCCGCCCGGATCGGGGTGACCACCCGTACCGAAGGGCCCAGTGTCCCCGTGTACGTCTCCGTGAAGGTCCGGCCGCGGAGCGCGGCCGCGCGGTGGCCGAGGAAGCGCTCGCCGATGCGCCGCTCGTCCGGATGGGTCCAGCGGATGCCGCGCGGGTCCATGATCGTGACGAAGTCGACGCCCGTGTCGCGCTGCACCCGCGCCGCGTACGGCTGGAGCTCCTTCGACGGGTCGCTGCCGCGGATCGCCTCCCGTACCGAGGGGGAGTCCGCGACGGCGCGTGCCGCCGCCGTCGCCTGCCGGCGCGCGCCCTCCTCGGCCTGGTGCTTGTCGCTCAGGTACGTGAAGAGTGCGCACCCGGCGACCACCACCGTGACCAGCACGATCTGCATCGCGAAGAGCTGGCCCGCCAGGCTGCGCGGCAGCCGGCGCGGGCGGCCGGGAGGGGTGCGGGACATGGTGCCAGTCTGCCTCGTCGTACACGTGGTCGTATAAGTGCGAACTAAATGAACGCAAGGGTGACCGCCCTCACAGACCGGGAGATAGTCACCGGGATCGCCCGGGACGGGAGCCGATCACCCAGGACGTGAGCCGAGCACGCAGAGCGTGGGCCGCGTCCGCAGGGCGCGAGCCGCACGCACAGGACGTGAGCCGCACGCACCGCAGGCACCACAACGCCGACGTCGTCGTTCAAGGAGGGCCCCGTGACCACCACGGCCGACCCACAAGCGCAGCCCGCAGCCAAGCGGGACCGCACGCATTACCTCTACATCGCCGTGATCGGCGCCGTGCTGCTCGGCATCGCCGTCGGCTTCATCTGGCCGGACTTCGCCAAGGACCTGAAGCCGGTCGGCTCCGGCTTCGTCGATCTGATCAAGATGATGATCTCGCCGATCATCTTCTGCACGATCGTTCTCGGCGTCGGTTCGGTGCGCAAGGCAGCCAAGGTCGGCAAGGTCGGCGGGCTCGCGCTCGGCTACTTCATGGCGATGTCCGTGGTCGCGCTCGCCATCGGGCTCGTCGTCGGCAACATCCTGCACCCGGGTTCGGGCATGGACATCACCGAGTCCGAGAAGGGCGCGGGCCACGAGGCCGCCGACAAGGCGGACAAGGGTCTCGTCGACTTCGTGATCGGCATCATCCCCAAGACCTTCGTCTCCGCCTTCACCCAGGGCGAGGTCCTCCAGACGCTGCTCGTCGCGCTGCTCGTGGGCTTCGCGCTGCAGGCCATGGGCAGCTCCGGCGAGCCGGTGCTGCGGGGCATCGGGCACATCCAGAAGCTGGTCTTCCGGGTTCTCGGCATGATCATGTGGGCGGCCCCGGTCGGCGCGTTCGGCGCGATGGCGGCCGTCATCGGCGAGACGGGCGTCGACGCGCTCAAGGCGCTCGCCACGATCATGATCGGGTTCTACGTCACCTGCGTGCTGTTCATCGTGGTGGTGCTCGGCACGCTGGTACGGGTGGTGACCGGGGTCAACCTCTTCAAGCTGCTCAAGTACCTGGGCCGCGAGTTCCTGCTCATTCTCTCCACCTCCTCCTCCGAGTCCGCGCTGCCGCGGCTCATCGCGAAGATGGAGCACCTGGGGGTCAGCAGGCCGGTCGTCGGCATCACGGTTCCGACGGGCTACTCCTTCAACCTCGACGGCACCATGATCTACCTGACCATGTCCTCGCTCTTCATCGCCGACGCGATGCACCAGCCGCTGGGCATCGGCGAGCAGATCTCGCTGCTGCTCTTCATGATGATCGCGTCGAAGGGCGCGGCGGGCGTCTCCGGTTCGGGCATCGCGGTCCTCGCGAGCGGCCTCCAGTCGCACAAGCCCGCGCTGGTCGACGGGGTCGGCCTGATCATCGGCGTCGACCGCTTCATGAGCGAGGCGCGCGCCCTCACCAACTTCGCGGGCAACGCGGTCGCCACGCTGCTGATCGGCACGTGGACCAAGGAGGTCGACAAGGACCGCGTCACGGCGGTCCTGGCCGGGCAACTGCCTTTCGACGAACGTACGTTGGTGGATGACGATCACGAGACCGCTGGGCCCTCCGGGGCGGGCGAGGCGGACGCGGGCGACGCGGACGCCGTGCCGGAGCCGCGTGATGAGGGCGGCAAGGAGCCGGTGAAGGTGTAGTAGAAGGTGTAGTAGTCGTCACCGTATCCGCGAGAGGGGTGGGGGTGCCGATTCCGGCGCCCCTGCCCCTTTCCTCTTCTTCTCGCCCTTTTTCTTCTCGCCCTTTCGCCGGCGACGGCGATCCGTGAAATCCCTGCGGCCGGGCTTCTCGTCTTGGTGTGATCAGGACATGACGATCTCGATGCCCACCCGCTGGCCGGAGTGCGGGCGCGTGGGGTGCGGTGGGGAAGTGGTGCGCCGGGGCGAGTGCCTGGCGCACCTGGACGCGGACGCGCGGAAGGCCTACTTCGAGGGCTTGCGTCCTGGCGATGACGTGGGCCACCGGGGTACGAGCTTCGACGCCGAGCTCCTGGGCGCCCTGAAAGCGGCCGTGTACGACCCGGAGAGCCGGAGTCCCCGGTTCGGGTGGGCGCGCTTCGTCGGGGCGACGTTCACGGATGAGGCCCGCTTCACCGGGGTCACGTTCACCTCCGATGCCTCGTTCGAGGAGGCCCGTTTCTCCGGGGACGCCTACTTCGACGGGGCGGAGTTCTACGGGACCGCTCTTTTCTCGGGCTCGAAATTCACCGGAGCAGGTGTGTTCACCGCTGCACAGTTCTGGGGGCGCGCGGAATTCGAGGCGGCCTGGTTCGCGCAGAGAGCCCTGTGGGGAAGGGTGGCATTCCGTACATACGTCCGCTTCGATCATTCCCGATTCGACGGGAACGTATCTTTTCACCAGGCGAGAATGGGCGACGCCGCATTCCGTGAAGCCGTCTTCACCGGAAAAGCAGTGTGCCTGTCGGTGACGCAGATTCGGAGTCTCTCCTTCAAGGGCAGCGTCTGCGCCCCGCGGCTGGACCTGGAAGGAGCGGTGATCAGCGGGGACTGCCTGCTGACAGACGCCGAGCTCGGGCGAGGCATATCGCTGCGAGGTACCTCGGTCAAGGGGCGGGTGGAAATGGAAGACCTGATGCTCTCGGACCGGGCCGAGGACTTTCTGTCCGTCACCCTGGTGCCACGAGAGAGAGCTCACGTATTGGGTGAGCACGAAGAGGGAGATCTGGGGCTGGACCGAATCCGTTCCGCCAGGCCCCGCCTCACCCCTCTCCTGCGAGTGTGGGGAAATGAATTCCGCGGTCACGTACTGATCCACCGCCACCCGGCAGGCCGGAAGTCAGCCGCGCAGGACCGCCGGGACGCGTACCTGTCGCGGCGCAAACGGCGCCGGACGGATGCCGCCCTCGTCGCGGCCCTCGCGGCATTTTCGGTACTCGCCTTCTTCGTCACCCACGAGATCACCGCGGGCATTCTGGACGTGCACGCAGGCCTCCAGTTCGAGCCGTCCGAGACGGGCCAGATCATCACGGCGGTGAGCGGAATGGTCCTGGCGATCGGCACGGGCGGCGCCGCCGTGGTCAAGGCCATCGCCCTGCTGATTCACGCGAGAGCCGACATCCTGCGCGCCAGGGCGGGGCTCCCGCCGGCGGAGAGCGCGTCGGGAGCGGAGGCGGGGGACCCCCCTCCGGGTGAGGCGGAGTCGCCCTCGCTCTGAGTTCGCCCTCGCTCTGAGTGCGGCCTCACTCTGAGTGTGGCCTCACTCCGGGTTCGGCGTCGCTCCGGGTTCGCCCTCGCCCCGAGTTCTGCTCCCGCCCCGCGTTACGGCAAAGCCGCAATGATCTCCCGCGCCCGTTCCGCCGGAACCCCCGCCGACATGAGTGCCGTCGACGCGGCGGCCCGGCCCGCGTCCTGTGGGGCGAGGAGGCCGTCGTTGACGGCCTCCATCAGGCCGAAGAGCTGTTGCTCGTGGACATAGGCGAGGGCGGCGGGTGGCAGGGGCGAGGTGAACGCGCCCTGGGCCAGCCCGTGGCGGAGGACGTCCACGCACTCCGCGCGGACCGGGGCGAGGCGCTGTCTGATGCCCTCCATCGCGACGCTGCGCTGGGCGAGGGCGATGAGCAGGCGGTAGCCGTCGGCGATCTCCCAGACGGCGACCATCGAGTGGGCGAGCGATTCGGCGGGGTCGTCCGACCGTGCGCGCCCGGAGGCGTGGGCCGCGGCGACCGCCTCCGCCGCGCCGTCGATGAGCGCGCCGATCAGCGCCTCCCGGCTGGGGAAGTGCCCGTACACCGTCCTGCGCACGACGCCCGCGGCGCGCGCGATCTGGTCCATGGAAGCGTCCGGATCGCGCAGCAGCTCGGCGAGGGCCACCTCCAGGATGCGGCGGCGGTTGGCGTCGGCTCGGCTCATGGGCTCCATTGTGCACGCGGGCCTCGCGGGGGGTTTCCGGGCTTCGGCCGAGGGCGGCTCCGTCGTCTCTGCCCTGTTTTGCACGGCGGTGCGCAATGGCGTAAGTTGCACAGTCGTGTGTAATTGCACAGTGCTGTGCAAGGTGATGCTGTGCAAGGTCACCGGGAAGCAGGAACGTACATGGAGCATGGAAGGGTGAGGCTTCGGTGGCTCTCGTCATGAAGCAACCGGTCGAGGAGATGAAGCAGCCGTACGCGCGGCGCTGGTGGGCCCTGGGCGTGCTGTGCCTGAGTCTGCTGATCATCGTGATGGCGAACACGGCGCTGACCGTCGCCGCCCCCGACATGACCAAGGATCTCGGACTCTCCAGCTCCGACCTGCAGTGGGTCATCGACGGCTACACCGTCCCGTACGCCGCGCTGATGCTGCTGCTCGGTGCGATCGGCGACAAGTACAGCCGGCGCGGCGCGCTCGTGCTCGGCCTCGTCGTGTTCGGCGCGGGCTCGGTCGCGGGCTCGCTCGTCGACAGCTCGGGCGGGGTCATCGCGGCCCGCGCGGTGATGGGCTTCGGCGCGGCGATGATCATGCCGGCCACGCTGTCGCTGCTCGCCGCGACGTTCCCGCGTGCGGAGCGGGCCAAGGCCATCGTCCTGTGGACCGCCACCGCGGGTCTCGCCATCGCCGCGGGGCCGCTGGTCGCCGGCGCGCTCCTGGAGAACCACGGCTGGGCGTCGACCTTCCTGATCAACGTGCCCGTCGCCATCGTCGCGCTCGTCGGCGCGTTCGTGCTCATCCCGCCGTCCAAGGCCGGGCACAGCAACCGGATCGACTACGTCGGCGGCGCGCTCTCCGTCGTCTGGACCGGCGCGCTGGTCTACATGATCATCCAGGGCCCGCACTTCGGCTGGGACGCCAAGGCCGTCTCGGCGGCGGTCGTCGCGGGCCTCGGCCTGCTCGCCTTCGTGGCCTGGGAGCTGCGCCACCCGCACCCGATCCTGAACGTCCGCCGCTTCCTCGACCGCCGCTTCGCCGGCTCGAACCTCGCGGTGGCGCTCTTCTTCCTCGCGGTCTTCGGCGCGTTCTACTACCTCACGCAGCACCTGCAGTTCGTGCTCGGCTACAACCCGCTGGAGACGGGCGTGCGCATGCTGCCGCTCGCGGGCGCGGTCTTCGTCGGGTCGGCCCTCACGGGGTACCTGACCCCGCGCATCGGCATGAAGATCACGGTGTCGGCGGGCATGGTCGCGGGCACCGTGGCGCTCGCGCTGCTCACGCGGGTGGACTCCGGTTCCTCGTACGGGGACTTCGTGGCCCCGCTGATCATCCTCGGCCTGGCGATCGGCCTCGCGCTCTCGCCCTGCACCGACGCCATCATGGGCGCGTTCCCCGAGTCCGAACTCGGCGTCGGCGGCGCGGTCAACGACACCTCCCTGGAGCTCGGCGGCTCGCTCGGCATCGCCATCCTCGGCTCGGTGCTCGCCAGTTCGTACTCCTCGAAGCTGGCGGACGCGGCCGGGGCCTCCGGGACGAAGCTGCCGCCCGGCACGCTGGACACCGCGCAGGACTCGGTCGGCGCGGGCTACGCGGTGGCGCAGGGCATCGGCGAGAAGGCGCAGGCGGCGGCCGAGAAGGCGGCCCACGCGAGCTCGCAGCAGCAGGCGGCGCAGCTCAAGGGCCAGGCCGACCAACTCGCGCAGGGCGCGGGCAAGATGGCGGACGCGGTCGGCTCCGCGTTCTCGGACGCGGTGGCCCACACCAGCCTGGTCGGCGCGGGGATCCTCGGCGTTGGAACGGTGCTGGTCGCGGTGCTGCTGCCGCGCAAGGGCCGCACCGAGCCCGCGGGCGGCACCGAATCGACGTCGGGCGCCGGATCGGCCGCCGACGGCGCGAAGGGGACGCGCGAGCGGCAGCCGCAGCGCTGACCCGGACACCGCGCTGACCCGGACACCGCGAAAGGTCGGGCCGCCCCTCAGGGGGCGGCC
>NZ_JBHVZA010000025.1:0-117332 GCF_042880275.1 Streptomyces sp. NPDC058308 | reverse complement strand
CGCGGGGGCCCGGCGGGCGGCGGGATTGCCGTCAGCGCGACAGCAGGCCGCGGCCCGCCCTCGCCGTGGAGACGAGCTCGGCCACGGTGGCCAGCTTGACCCGCGGGCGCCCCGCGCTCAGCCCGCGCGTGACCTCGGCCCGTTCGATGGCGGCGAGGCCGCGCGCGTCGATCACGTGCCGGTTGCGCCGCCGGGCCAGCCGGTGGAATGCCTTCGGTCCCTGTCGCGGGGCGGGCAGCGCGCCCGCGACCGCGTCGGCGAGGAGGGTGGAGACCGTCTCCGCGGCGCAGGTGCGGTTGGCCCCGATGCCGCCGGAAGGGCCCCGCTTGATCCAGCCCACGACATACGTGCCCGGCTGTCCGGCGACCCTGCCGCCCTCGTGGGGCACGGTGCCGTCGGACTCGTCGAAGGGCAGTCCGGCGACGGGCACGCCGCGGTAGCCGATGGCGCGCAGGACGAGGCCCGCCGGTATCGTCCGCTCCCCCGTGTCCGCGGCCACCCGCACGGCCTCGGCCCGTCCGGCGCCGAGGACTTCGACGGGTGCGCAGAAGAAGCGCAGCACGATCCTGCGGCCGGGCGCGGGCTCCCGCTCCCAGTCGGGCCGGGTGCGCGCGACGCCCCGCAGGACCGCCGCCTTGTCCGTCGCGCGTGCGGAGTCGACGGTGGCGGCGACGCGCGGGTCGTGGTCGTCGACCGTCAGCTCCACGTCCGGCAGGTGCTTGAGGGCAAGGAGCTCGGACCTGGTGTACGCGGCGTCCTCGGGGCCGCGCCGCGCGAGCAGCACCACCTCGCGCACCTTGCTCTCGCGCAGGGCGCGCAGCGCGTGGTCGGCGATGTCGGTGCGGGCGAGCGTGCCGGGGTCGGCGAGCAGGATCCTGGCCACGTCCAGGGCGACGTTGCCGTTGCCGACGACGGTCACGCGCTCGGCCGACAGGTCGATGCCGTCCGGTGCCGCGTCCGGGTGGGCGTTGTACCAGGCGACGAAGGCCCTCGCGGAGATGCTGCCGGGCAACTCCTCCCCGGGGATCGACAGCCGGCGGTCCGCCGAGGCGCCCACGGCGTAGATCACCGCGTCGTGGTGGGCCGCGATCTCCTCCGGGGTGACGTCGGTGCCCACCTCCAGGCCCAGGTGCATCCGCACTCTCGGGTGCGTGTGGAAGCGGGCGAAGGTCTCGCCGACCTTCTTGGTCGCGGGGTGGTCCGGCGCCACGCCGTAGCGCACCAGGCCGCCCGCCACCGGCAGCCGGTCGATCAGCGTCACCTCGGCGCTGGTATGCAGCAGCAGATCCTGCACGGCGTACATCCCGGCGGGTCCTGTCCCGACGACGGCGACCTTCAGCGGTGCGAAGTCGGCCGGCAGCACACGCGGGAAGGACGGCTCGCCCCAGGTGTGGAAGTTCGGTCCCTGCGGCGCGGTGTCGGACGCCTCGGGCGCGGCTCCGGAGGCATCGGGCGCCGGCTCGCGGTCGTAGTACGCCGCGTTGATCTCGGCGTACTCCCGCTGCGCGACGGGCAGGCTGTCCGCCGGGAAGATCGCGTCGACGGGGCAGGCGTCGGCGCAGGCGCCGCAGCTGATGCAGGTCCTGGGGTCGATGTGCAGCATCTCCGTGCTGCCGAACGCCCGCTCCTGCGGCGTGGGGTGGATGCAGTTGACCGGGCACACGGCGACGCACGTGGCGTCGCTGCAACAGGTCTGCGTGATGGCGTAGGTCATGTTCGTCGGCTCAGCTCGCTCGGATCCGTCGGCTCAGATGAGGTTGGCGCGCTTGTAGAACACCAGGGCCGGCTTGGTGAGCAGGCCGCAGGAGGCGAGGAACTCCATCAGCCCCGAACAGCTCGACCGCATCATGGACTTGTGGTGCTCGTTGGCCTTCGCCTCGGCGACCGCGCGCTCCTCGTCGAGCCCGGCGTTCGCGTACACCTTGCGGTTCACCATGCTGGTGACGATGACGTACGACGCGATGGCTGTCACGAGGGCGTTGATCTCGCGGCGCGCCCGGCCCGCGCCCGCGAGCCGCTTGCGCGTCTGGTCGCGGGCGAACTTCATGTGCCGCGACTCCTCGACGACATGAATGTTGTTGATGGTGCGGACGAAGGGCACGACGCGCTCATCGCGCATCCAGTCGCGCTGCATGACGTCGAGGACCTCCTCGGCCACCAGGATCGCCGCGTACGCGGCCTCGCCGAAGGCAACCGACTTGAAGACCCTGCCCAGTTCGATGGCCCACCGGCGCGGCCGGTAGGCGGGCGCGCCGAGCTTCTCGGCGCCGCGGGCGAACATGATGGAGTGGCGGCACTCCTCGGCGATCTCCGTCAGCGCCCACTGGACCTCGGTGCTCGTCGGATCCTTGGCGTAGACATCGCGGAGCACCATCTGCTGCAGGATCATCTCGAACCAGATGCCGGTGCTGGCCACCGAGGCGGCCTCCTGCCGGGTCAGCTCCTTGCGCTGCTCCTCGGACAGTTCCTGCCAGTAGGCGGTGCCGTAGAGCGTGCTCCACTCCGGGCTCGCGCCGTGGTACGCGCGGTCGAGCGGCGTCTCCCAGTCGACCTCGGTCGCCGGGTCGTACGCCAGCACGGCGGCCGAGTCCAGCAGCCGCCGGGCGACATCACCTTCCGGGGAACCGCCCTGAGTGCTCGGGCGAACAGTGCTGCTTGCCATGCTGCGACTCCTTGGCTTCAGACGTCCGGGCAGCGGGCACGGCGCTCTGTGGCACGGCGGGCCGCGACCCCCTTGTTAGACGGAATGTATAACAAGGGGGTCGGGTCCGCCTACCCTCGAGTAAGTACGAGATTGAACAGGGCAGGTCCGGTCGGTTCCGTGGCCGTCAGCCGCTCGTCGCGGGCCACCGGATCCGCGTACTGCACGCGGACACGACCAGGGCCGACGCCGCGACGGCGGCCAGACCCCAGACGAGACTGCTCGCGTGCGCGATGAAGCCGATGAGCGGCGGCCCGGCGAGCAGACCCGTGGTGCCCATGGCCGCGACCAGGGTCAGCGAGTCCGAACCCTGGCCCGCCGCGGCCACATAGACGCACGGGGTGACGGCCGCGATGCCGAGGCCGACACAGGCGAAGCCGAGCAGCGCCGGCACCAGACCGCCGCTGAGCAGGGCGAGAGCCAGACCGGCCGCGGCCAGGACGCTCCCGGACAGGACGATCCGGCCGTCGCCCCAGCGGCTGCGCCAGCCGTCGGCGAAGAGGCGGGCGACGACCATCATTCCCGAGACGACGGCGATGCCGAGCGGGGCCAGTTCGGCGGAGGCGTCGGCCACGTCCTTGAGGTAGAGAGCCGACCAGTCGTTCATGGCCCCTTCGGTCACGGTGCCGAACGCCATGGCGACACACATCCACAGCGTCATGCGGGACGGCACGGTCCAGCTCTTCTTCTTCGCCCCCTTCTGCTCCTCCACCGCCTTCCCCTCGGTCTTCTCCGCTGTGTCCGTGGCGGGTTGGCGCTCCGTCAGGAGGCCCGTCCTGGCGTACGCGACCAGCAGGAGCAGCAGCAGCGCGGCCACCGCGAAGTGCGCGGCGACCGTCGAGGTCACCGCGTTCATGCCGGAGGCGAGCAGCGCGGCGAGCAGCGAACCGCCGCTGAACGTCGCGTGCAGGCGCGCCATGGCGTTGCGCTCGTACCGGCTTTCGAGTTCGGCTCCCTGGGCGTTCATGGCGACGTTCAGACAGCCGACGAGGACGCCGTCGACGCACATGACCAGGAGGGCGACCGGGTAGTTGGGCGCCGCGGCCAGCGCCGGAAGCAGCAGGGCGAGGCAGAGCGCCGAAAGCAGCGCGAGGCGCTGCGAACCGAGACGCCGCATCAGCACCGCCACCACGGGGAACGACACGGCCGCTCCGATGCCGGCGGCCATCAGGAGCACGCCGACCTCCGCCGCGGACAGGCCGAGGTCCGTCTTGATGGCGGGGATCCGCGCCGCCCAGGTGGCGTACTGGAAGCCCAGGGAGCAGAACAGCGCTGCGATCGCCAACTGGCCGCGGTGGAAAGGATCACGCAAGCGGAGCACCCGCATCAGCCCACTTCTCTGTTTCTCGTGCTGGTTGTGCATGTCGCGCTCGTTCTGTGTCACGTGCTGGTTCTGTGTCCCGTGCTGGTTCGGTTTCTTCGTGCGGGGGCGAGACGCCGTGCACCGGCCGAGACATGTACACGGCTGTCGGGCCGTATCCGGCCGGCGGCGGCCCCCCGCGACGCGCGGCGAAGCCCCGGCCCGACCAGAACGTCTCGCTGTCCCCGACCGCGATCAGGGAGATCTGCTCGTACCCGTGCGAGCGGGCCGTCTCCATGAGGCGCCGCAGGAGGTGGCGCGCAAGGCCGCGGTGGCGCAGGTGCTCCGCGACGACGATGTCGTGCAGGTGCAGGTTGCGCGATGGGGTCGGCGCGGCCCGCTCGCTCCCGCGCAGCTCCGGGTACGCGGACTCCGGGTACGGCAGGGCGAGCAGGTAGCCCGCCAACTGCCGTCCCAGATCCAGCGCGAAGCACGTGTGCGGGGACGCACGCATCCGGGACTCAAGGGCGGGCCGCCCCTCCGCCAGGCCGAGCGGCTCGTAGGCGCGGGACTCCAGCGCCACGATGGACTCCCAGTCCCCGTCGGCGATAGGGCGTACGCGTATCTCCTCGGTCATGCGTCGCCGCCCTCGCCGTCGATCCAGGTGTAAGGGAGGGGGCTGAAGCCGTTGAAGCCCTGCGTCATGTAGCTGGTCGCGTACGCGCCGCAGGAGAGCACCCAGACCGGGTCGCCCGACGCGAGCGTCCCGGGCACCTGGACGAGGCCCTCCTCGTGGGAGTAGGCGTCGTCGCTGTCGCAGGTGGGGCCCGCGATCACGGCGGGGACGGGCGGTGCGTCCGGGTGTGCGGGGAAGACGAGGCGGTACTGCAACTGGTCCATCTCGTAGAGGCCGTTGAACTTGCCGCAGCTGAGATAGAGCCAGTACTGGCGCTCGCCGTCCGGCCGGCGGCGGGCCGCGAGCCGGGAGACGTGCGCGCGGATGGCCCCCTGGTCGGCGACGAGGTAGCGGCCGGGCTCCACGACGAAGGCGAGCCGGTGGCCGGGGATCGAGGCGAGGCGTGCCATGCCCTCGCGGATGACGGTGAAGATCTTGTCCAGCGGCGGGTCGAGCCGCGTGCCGTACTTGTCGCGGTAGCCGAGGGCGGGCAGACCGCCGCCGAGGTTGACGTGGTCCAGACCGATGCCGCGCCCGGCGAGGGCGCCGAGGACGTCGGCGATGCGGTCGATGGCGCCCTGCCAGGCGTCGGCCGTCATCTGCTGGGAGCCGACGTGGACGGAGAGACCGGCGGGTGTAAGCCCCAGTTCACGCGCCGTCTCCAGCACCGTCACGGCGTCCTCGGGCGAGCAGCCGTACTTGTTGCTGAGGCCCCAGAGCGCCCCCTCGCCGGTGGTCGCGAGCCTGCAGAACACCCGGCTGCCCGGGGCGTGCGCGGCGATCGCCCGCACGTCCTCCAGGCTGTCGGTCGCGAAGTCGCGGATGCCGAGGCGGAAGGCGTCGGCGATGTTCCGGTCGGACTTGACGGTGTTGCCGTAGTGCATCCGCTCGATCGGCACGCCGGCCCGCAGCGCCTGCTCCACCTCCGCGGGTCCTGCCGCGTCGACTCCGGAGCCGACCCGCGCCAGGCGGTCGAGGACCTCGTCGACGGGGCAGGCCTTCATGGCGAAGCGGACGGCCACGCCGGGGAGTTCGCGGCGCAGCGTGTCGTAGCGCTCCTCGATGCCCGGGAGGTCGAAGACGATGCGGTCTTCGGTGGCGGCCGCCAGGGCGTCGAGGAGCCGGGGGCTGTCGAGGCCGGGCTCCGTACCGTTGGTCCCTCGCGTCTCGTGCGCCATCGTCGCGCTCACGCGGGGTTCCCCGCCGTCAGGAGCGGACCGGCGTCCTTGCTCGCGCGGATCAGGGGCGCCCACGCCTCGGTCAGCAGCGCGAAGTCCTCGATGTCGCTCCGCGCCTCGTCGAGCAGCCGCTCGCGGCGCGTCGCGAGGTGGTCGGCGAAGTCGGCGTACCGGCCGCCGAGCGTGCGGTAGGCGGTGTCGACACGGTCCAGGCGCTGGAGGTTCTCCGTCTGGTCGAGCCGGGTGCTCTCGCGGGCGAACTCCGCGATGACGTCGGCGCGGACGTTCCCCCGGTCGTCGAGCAGCGCCTCGCCGGCCGCGGTCATCCGGTCGTAGATGTGGTTGAAGTAGAGCATCGACAGGAAGAACTTCACGAAGCGCGTCTGGTAGGCGAGGAAGCCGGCGTCGGTCCTGCGTTCCGCGGTGTAGAAGTTGACGATGTTGCGGTTGTGCAGGACTCCGGGCAGTGCGGCGTCATGGACCAGGTGGATGAGGAAGTAGTCGCTGCCGATGGTGTCGGTCGCGGGCGGCAGCGGCACGCTCTCGTGCACGCCGTGGAAGCTGATGTTGCACATGTCGACGCGCATCGGGTCGACGAGGGTCAGCGTCGCGTGGTCGCGTACGAAGGTGTCGGAACCGGCTCCCCGGAAGGAGTCGTCCACGAGCGCCCGCTTCTCGCTGTCGGACCAGTGACCGGGTGCCCAGAGGCTGACCACGTCGTAGTACACGTCCGGGTCCAGGCGGCGGATCTCGCCGATGTCCACGGAGAGTTCACCCACGAAGGAGCTGCCGACCATCGCCACGCGCTTGTGTGCGTGGCGTGGGTCGAGGGTGTTCTCGGTGACGTCGGGCGCGACGTGGGCCGCGGGCCTGCCGAGCGACATGAGCTCGTGGTGGACGGGGAAGACGGGCTCGCCGTCGACCGCCTGGTAGTGGCTGTCGGAGTCCCTGCGGTGGACGGACTCGCAGCCGAGGGCGGCGCCGATGAGGAAGGCGCGGTTGGTGCAGGCGCCGTAGGAGACGCCGTCGGGGAGCATCAGGTCCAGCATCAGCTCGGGCTTGGCGACCCCGGCGCTGCCGATCACCCGGCGCAGGAAGGCGCGCTGGGCCGGCTCGTCGAGGTGGTGCACGACGACGCCCGGCCGCTGAGGCAGGGCCTGTACGGCCCGGGTGTGTCCGGCGAACGTGGCGGTGTCGGAGGAGTCCAGGATCAGCAGGTGCGCCTCGACGTCGAAGTGTGCGGCCGCGTACGCCGCTTCCTCGCCGATCGCCGCGATGGTCTGCGGGCAGGCCCGGTTGGTGGGGAGCGTCAGGCAGATTCGGCGCATGCGGCGTCCCCGTTCGACTCGTCGAAGGGCCGGCCGTTCCAGGACTTGAGGCCGAGCAGCTTGGTGCCCAGGTCGTTGAGCGCTGCGGTGCCGTACCGGAGCGACTCGTGCTTCTGGGCGTCTCCCAGGAGGGTGGCGTTCCACTCCGGCGTGCTCAGATTCTGCCAGGAGTCGACGCGGGAGCGGCGCAGCTCCTCGTGGGTTTCGAGGGCGGGCATCATCGAGAGGTACTGGACCGCCCGTACGCCGTTCTCCGACGTGTTGGGGGCCACGCCGTGCGCCAGCAGGCCGTTCCAGATGAGCAGGTCGCCGGCTTCGAGCTCCGGCCGGACCACGGGCATCTCGTCCCGGTCGATCGCCGGCCGGATGGGGTCGCGGCCGTCCGGCTGGAGGGCCTTCCACCGGTCGAAGCGGCGGAACAGCTCGGGGCAGCACTGGAAGCCGCCGTGGTCCTGGCGGGTGTCGTCCAGGGCGATGATCCCCTGCACGCGCTGGGGCAGCACGCCGAGGGTGGTGTCGACGTCCCAGTGGAGGTTGATGTCGAACCCGCGCTCCGTGGGCGCGATCAGGGAGCGGGAGCGGTTCTTGACGTTGGGCGGGTTGAGGTTGAGCCGGTCGAGAGTCACCCAGAGCTCTTCGCAGTCCCACACGTCGACGAACGCGTCGTAGACCCGCTGCGCCTGGCGGCTGTCCCAGATGAGCTGGTGGTGGTAGGCCTCGACGAAGCCGTAGACGTGCAGCTCGCGGTCGAGGTCGGAGCGGAACTCACGCTCCTCGTACCAGGTGTCCGGGCGGCCGCGGTCCAGTCCCTGGAACTCCCAGGCGAAGTCGAGCAGGTCCTTGGCGGCGTCGGTGGGTATCGCCTGCTTCACGACGACATAGCCGTACGTCTGCCAGAAGGCGAAGTCCTCCTCGGAGAGCACACGCAGGGGGCGGGTCTTTTCGAGGTCGCGCAGCTGTGTCCGCGCGAGGTACGTGTCGCCGTCCGCGCTGAAGTACGGGACGTCGGAGGGGGCGCGATGGAGGTAGGCGTCGCTCGCTGGCATGTGGTGCTCCAAGGTTCGGTTCTGTCGTCCGGCGGCAGGACTCCACGCCGGGGCGGCGGGCCCCGCCGGGCGCGCCGGGGCAGCGCGTTCACACCCGCCCCCTGTCGAACTTGCGTCCCACCAAAATGGACTAGACCAACTACCCGTGTCAACAATTGAATTGGGCGCCTTGGCAGGGAAAAGAGCGACATTTACCCCCAGTTCACGCGCCCGTCATATGAGGATTTGGCAAAGATCCCGCAGCTCAACTACGGGCTACTGAGCGGTAGTTGGTCCGGGCCATAGAGTGAGCGGCGCGCAGCGGGCCACTCCCCCGGTCAGGCGGGACGCCGCACCCGTTCGGCCACGCCGTGGCCCGCCATTGCCGCGCAGATTCCAGTACGGGCCGCGCAGCCGACGTTCGAGCAGGGGAACTCCTTGGCGGGCGCCGTCCGCAGCCGCGCCTTCGCCGCCCCGGCCGGCGGCCACGGCGATGCCGGGCCCCTCGGGCAGCTCCTGGTCGAGGACGAGTGGCGGGTACGGACCAGCACTGAGGTCCGCTCCTGGTAGGCGTGCCAGCCCGTGGCCCCGTCGCGCGGCGCCGTCTCCCCGTCCTCGTAGGAGATGTCGCCGACCGCTTCGCCGGGCTCTGTCATACCTGATCAGCCTCCATACCTGATCAGCCTCCGGACGCTGTCGTCAGCAGCTGCGGCGATGAAACAGAGCCGCCCGCTGACGGTCGCGCCCGGAGGCCGTTCCCCTCAGGGGAGTTCAGGACTGGTCAGGGTCGTTCAGGACCGGCCGCAACCGGCCGGAACCCCTGCCTTCACTCGTCGATCGCCGCGCCGAACGCCGAGTCCGCGGCGGGCGCCCCGAGCGAACCCGCCCCGTACGTCCAGGACCCGGCGCCGGTCACCCCGCCCGAGCCCGCGGACAGGACCCACACCACGCCGTCCCCGGTGTTCTCGCCGGGCGCCGCCGCGAGGAGGCCGAAGCGGCCGTCCCTGTTCGGGTCGGTGAGCCGCACCTGCCCGCCCCACTTGTCGCCCTTCTCGGACGCTCCCGGGATGTCCGTGTCGTCCTGGTCCCAGGACTTGGCGCCGGTGGCCGTCATCCCGTTCTCCGAACCGTTCAGGACCCACACGGCGCCCGCGTCGGCGACGGTGCCGATGTCCTCGCCGGGCGCGCCGATCGCGACGTCCGCGTAACCGTCGCCGTTCGTGTCCGCGACGGACAGGTCCCCGCCCCAGCCGTCACCGCGCTCGGCGGTGCCGGGCACGCCCGCGGAGTCCTGGGTCCACCACTTGGCCTCGTCCACGAGGCCGTCCGGGGTGCCGTAGCGCACGCCGACCAGACCGCCGGTCATCGTCGCGCCGCCGTCGTCCGGCGAGGCGGGCTCGCCGGTCACCAGGTCGTCGTAGCCGTCGTTGTTGATGTCGCCGGAGGCCGCGACGGGACCGCCGCGCAGGTCGTTCCGGTACGTGAGGCCGTCGGCGCCACCCGCGAACTGCACGGACCAGCCGTGACCGGGCTCGTCCCCCGCGGTGACACCGGAGGCGACGAGGTCGGCGTAGCCGTTGTTGTCGTAGTCGCCGGTGGTCAGCGACTTGGACACGATCGTGCTGGCGTCGGCCGACCTGCCGAGCCGCTGGGTGGACTGACGGCGCAGCGGCGCCTCGCCGCGGGCCTGCGGCGCGGGGTCGTACACGAAGAGCTCCATGTTGTCCCGGTCAAGGACGGCCAGGAGGTCGCCGGGCGTGTCCGCGGTGAAGTGCGCCGCGGCGAGACCGAGGCCGAACTGCTGGCCCGCGGCCGCCTGCTGGCTCTGCAGCCAGCTGCTGGCGGATCCGTTGAGGCCCGTCCTCGAACCCCAGAGGACGGCGACACCGCCGGCGTCCGCCTGGTCGCCGAGGTCCTCGCCGGGGATGCCGATGACGGCGTCGTCGTAGCCGTCACCGTCGAGGTCGCCGGTGGCGACGGCCTTGCCGAAGGCGTCGCCCGCCTCGGCGGCGCCGGAGACGCCGCCCGTCGACTGGCTGAACCGGGCGACGTCGGTCGTGCCGATGCCTCTGGTGGAGCCGTACTGGACGGTGACGAGTCCCGCGCCCTTGGCACCGCTCACCGTGGCGCCGGGGGCGCCGACCAGCACATCCTCGTACCCGTCGCCGTTGAAGTCGCTGTTGCGGTCGTCGGCGTGGGTGCCCCCAGGGGTGCCGGCGAAGGCGGCGGGGGCGGTGGCGATACCGGCCCCGGTCAGCAGAAGGAATGAGGCCGCGGCGAGGGCGGCCGAACGGTTCTTGCGCACGAGCGGCTCCTGTGAAGGAAGGTGGCCGGGCAGGCGCGGGGGGTGTCCGGAAAGGGCCCGTTCCTTGTCCGGCGTCCTGTTCGACAGGGGATGGGCCCCAAGGGTTGTACGGAGTTCAGAAACCGCTCTCGGAAGCTCGACTCGCTGCCCTCGCGCGTCATTTCCAGCCGGGCGCGTATGCCGCCACCCACGTGATCTCAAGGCGTGCGCTGCTGCCGGGCGCGGCCCCGGGCCCTCCGGGGCGCTCTCGTTCTGCCTCGTTCTCCAGAACCCAGGACAGCGGGCGGTCCGGCACGCCCCTCGTGTCGTGACCCGTCTCCCGCCCGTCGACGGAAAAGCGCACATGGCCGGGGGTCCACTCGGTGGAGGCCGTGTGCCACTCGGTCCAGTCCTCGGCGCCGGGGTACGCGCCTTGTTCGCCTCCGCCGCACGGGTGGTGGAAGGCGCTCAGCGAGCCGGTTTATTCGCCCTCGGAGTGGTCCATCTCGCAGCCGCCGCCGTAGTGCAGCCAGGCTGACTTGCAGCCGGGCCTGCTCGGTGACCTTGATGCGGGCGCTGTACTTGCCGTACTTCATCTGCGTGACGGCGCGTGGTACCACGGCGGAGGCGTGCACGAGGCTGCCGCCGGCGGGCCGCCACATGCGGATGCGCATGCGGCCGTCGCCGTCGGCCGCAGGGCCCACGCTCACGGTGTTCTCCGGGTGGCAGACGCCGACGACGTCGCGGCGCCTGTCGTTCGCCGTGCCGGGCCAGCCCGTGGGGTATGCCCACCAGTTGTCGCGCATTCCCCGTACACCGCGTCGATCAAGCGGTGTCCGCGATCCGTCCCTGACGGCCCGTCACTCGTCCTTTGCAGTGCTCTTCGCGAAAAGAACGGATCGGTTGACTGGCCCAGGGTGCCGGTCGTGCGAGCCTCCTCCACGTCTCTGCCCAAGCGAGGAGCTGATGTGCGCGTTACCTTTCCCTCCCTCATCCAGTCCGGAATGAGATATCTGTGTGTCGTCGGCGTCGTGGCGGGAAGCGGCTTCACGGCCGTGCCCGCTACGGCGCATTCCTCCTCAGGGCCGGGGTCCGCCCCGGCAAGACCCGCGGCGGCCGCCGCGAAACCCCTGCCCGGCGGGCTCGGCCCGTGCGTGCCGGGCACGTGCCCGGACGGCGACTACCCGCCCATCGGCAACGGCACGATCAGGTACCGCGACAACGGCATCAACGTCTACGTCGGCGGGGACTTCCTCGTCCGCCGGCGGGCCGCGGAGGCCGAGGGCCGCGTGGTGGTCCTCGGCGACTTCGACCAGGACAAAGAGGCGGGCGCGAGCAGCATCTACAACATCGGCGAGGCCGGTGTCGGCTCCCGGGTGGCGCCGCCCGTGGGCGCGGACTGGCTCACGACGGGCGGCGACGTCTCGGTCGCCGACGGCGAACGGCTGCTCGCCGAGGCCGGTGTGGTGCGCCATGCCGGTGACGCCACCGGCAGGATCCTCGCCACCCTGCGCAAGGACCCCGACGCAGCCAAGCCCTACATCCCGCTGCGGGACGAGCTGACGGCCGCGAGCCAGTGCTACGCGCACCCCGACGGCGGCACCCGCACGCCCACCGGAACGGCCACGCACGCGGGCGGCGAGACCCTGTTCCGGGGCGACAACAGCTCTATGCTGCAGGTCTTCAACGTGGACTTCGACCTGATGAGCCGCAGCGGCGGCCAGGAGGGCATCCGCTTCGAGGGGATCCCGGACGGCGCCACGATCCTGGTCAACGTCCTCGGCTCACCGCGCACCATCAGCACCTACAGCGGCACCATCGACGACAGCAGTCAGTTCAACAAGCTGCGCAGCCGCCTGCTGTGGAACTTCCCCGACGCCACGTCGGTGGAGTTCAAGGGCACGGGCCAGTTCCAGGGCAGCGTCCTGGTGGGCAACCAGGAGTCGAAGACCACGATCAGCGTGCCGGGCATGAACGGCCGCTTCTTCACCACCGGCTCGCTCACCCACACCAGCGCGGCGTCGGGCGGCGGCGGCCAGGAGATCCACAACTATCCCTTCCTCGGCGACCTGCCCGACTGCGACACCGAGCCGGCCACCGGCCAGGTCAAGATCGTCAAGACCGACGAGGAGAGCGGCAGGCCGCTCGCGGGCGCCGAGTTCGAGCTGTGGGAGGAGACCAACGGCAACGACGGCCTGCAGACCGGCGGCGCCGACCCCGACACGAAGGTCGGCGGCTCCTGCACCACCGGGGCGCGGGGCGAGTGCGTGCAGACCGTGCCGACCGGCACGTACTACTGGCGCGAGACGAAGGCGCCGAAGGGCTACGAGCGGCCCTCGCCGAACGTCTTCGGACCGCTGGAGCTGACCGAGACGAACGCCGAGGACGGTGTGACGGTCACGGCCACCAACACCAAGGAGGAGCCGACCGTCGTCAAGGGCGACGTCACCGTCGTCAAGAAGGACCGGGACACCGGGGCCCCGCTGGCGGGCGCCGTCTTCCAGCTGTGGCGCGAGACCAACGGAAGGGCCGGTCTGCAGCAGGGCGGCTCGGACCCGGACACCTCCTCGGGTGCCCCCTGCACGACGGGCGCCGCCGGTACGTGCCGCAGGACCGTCGTCACCGGGACGTACTACTGGGTCGAGACGAAGGCTCCGGACGGTTACGAGCTCCCGGACCCGGCGGTCTTCGGCCCCCTCGAACTCGACGACGCCACCGCCGGACGCGGAGTCTCCGTGGAGGCGTTGAACAGCAGGCACGACGAACCCGGTGAGCTCGGCGCCATCAAGGTCGTCAAGAAGGACAAGAAGACGGGCAAGCCGCTGAGCGGTGCCGTCTTCCAGCTGTGGCAGGAGACCAACGACCGGCCCGGCCTGCAGACGACCGGCACCCACCGGGACACGCTGGTCGACAGGGGCTGTGCGACGGACGGCAGGGGGCGATGCGACTTCCAGGGCCTGGAGCTCGGCTCGTACTACCTCAAGGAGACCGCCGTTCCCGACGGCTACGTCCTGCCGAAGAAGACCGTCAACGGCCCGTACAGGGTCACCGCGGGCAACGCCGACGACGGCGTGACCGTGACGCTGCACAACCAGCGCGGCGGAGGCAAGAAGGGGAAGTGACTCCACCGGCCCGGGTACGGGCGGCGTCAGCCGTCCGTACCCGGCTTCGTCCCCCAGAGGTAGAGCCGGTCGCCCTTCATCAGCAGGTCGTAGAGGCGCGCGGCGTCACCCATGGCCATGTTGACGCAGCCGGCCGAGCCGGACGAGAACAGGTCCGAGCGAGTGCCGTGCAGGGCCTGCCCGCCGTTGAAGAACTGCGCGTACGGCATCGCGACGTGATAGATCGTCGAGTAGTGGTTGCGGCTCTTCCAGTAGATCCGCTGCCAGCCGCGACGGGTCTCCAGGCCGTCCCGCCCGCTGCGGATCGGCACCGGGTCGAACACCAGCCTGCTGCCGCTCTGTGCCCACAGGATCTGCCGGTTCAGGTCCACACAGGTGACCCGGTAGGTCCTGACGGGGCAGGCCCGCCGGGCCGCGGGGTCCCGCCGTACCCGGTCGGCGACGACCAGGCGGTACGTCCGCAGGGTCGCCCTGCCGTCCGCCGGGCGGATGCCGAGCCGCTGCTGGAGCCGGCGGATGGCCACGCAGTCGGCGGTGGACTGGCGTCCGTCGACCGGCAGCCGGAGCTCGTGCTCCAGTTCCCGCTGGTAGGGGGCGGTGCCCGCGCGGCAGGCCGGAGCGGCGACGGCGGCGCCCGGCACCTGGGCCACGGGAAAGGCCAGGGACAGGGCGGCGATCGAGGAGAGAAGCCAGCGCATCGCACCAGCTTCGCCGCTGCGCGGCCGCTCCCCCGGCGACACGACCCGACCATCCCACGATTGGTCCATCCGGGGCGCCGCCCCCCTCACCCGCAACGCTGTTGCAACGTGCCGAGGAAAAGAGTGGTCCCATGGACCGTCATGAGACGAAGGACACCGCGGGCGACGCCCCCCGCGTGGAGCTCACCTCCGCCGCCGCCCGGCTCGTGCGCCGGCTGCGGGAGGTGCACGGGCCGCTGATGTTCCATCAGTCTGGCGGCTGCTGCGACGGCAGCGCCCCCATGTGCTACCCGGACGGCGAGTTCCGCACCGGCGACTCCGACGTGCGCCTCGCGTCGCTGACGGTCGAGGGCGTGGCCGAGCCCGTCGCGTTCTGGATGTCGAAGAGCCAGTTCGCGGTGTGGAGCCACACCCGGCTGATAGTGGACGTCGTGCCGGGCCGCGGCAGCGGCTTCTCGCTGGAGGCCCCGGAAGGTGTGCGTTTCCTCATCCGTTCCCGGCTGGTCGGCACGGAACCACCGCGATCTGGTGAACTCCGTTGACTGCTGGGAGAGTTGGTTCGCTGATCGGTCGACATCAGGGGGTTCTGTGACACGCCAGAAGCAACGCGGTGGACGGTTCAGAACGGCCTGCGCCCTCATCACGACGCTCGGCACGCTGGCCGGTGCCGCTCTTGTGGGAGCGGCACCGGCCGGCGGCGCTGTCGGGGGTGCGGACCAGGCGGGCAGCAGCATCGCACCGGGCGTGGAGTACCGGTACTTCGACATTCCCGCCTCGCACGGCACCGCCCGCGCCCATGTCCTCGACGTGGATCTGCGCGACCCGCGCGCGAGCGTCGGCCTGCTGTATCCGGGCAAGGTCGCCGCCCGGGCGCCCGTCTCCGCGCTGGCCGACGGGGCCGGCGCCGTCGGCGGCATCAACGGCGACTTCTTCAACATCACCGAGACCCAGCACCCCGGCGTGCCGGCGACCGGCGCACCCGTCGGCCCCTCCGTCACGAACGGCCACGCGTTGAAGGGCGCCGTGCCGAACGGGCAGCGGTTCGGCCCGGCGATGCCGCCGGGCGTGACCACCGAGGCCGTCCTCGGCGTGGGGTACGACCGCAGGGCCCGCCTTGACAACCTCTCCCTGGACGGCCGGATCCGCACCCGCGACACCCGGCTGCCGCTGGGCGGCCTCAACCAGTACGCGCTGCCGGTGGGCTCCGTCGGCGCCTTCACCAGCGACTGGGGCGACGTGTCACGGGTGCGCGCGACCTGCGGAACGGACACGAACCGCGGCGCGCCCTGCAGCGCGGACACCCACGAGGTGACGATCCGCGACGGGCGGGTCGTGGCCTCGGCCGACACGCCGGGCAGCGGGCCCATCGCTCGGGGCAGCACGGTCCTGGTCGGCCGTGAGGCGGGCGCGCAGGAGCTGCGGAAGCTGTCGACGGGCGACCGGGTGCAGGTCAGGCACCGCTTGGTGGCGGCCGATTCGCACATCCCGTTCCGCTTCGCCCTCGGCGGCTATCCCGTCCTGCGGAACGGCGAACCACTGCCCGGCCTCGACGCGACCACGTCGGCGGTGCGGACCGCGGCGGGCATCTCCGACGACGGCCGCCGGCTGCTGCTGCTCTCGCTCGACGGTTCCCCGCAGTTCCGTACAGGTCTGACGGTGGCCGAAGTAGCCGACACGCTGCGGGAGTTGGGGGCACAGGAAGGCTTCGGTCTGGATGGCGGCGGTTCCTCCACGCTGGTCTCGGCCACTTCCACGCTGGTCGCGCGGGCGCCGGGCGCCGATGCCGTGACGGTGCGCAACAACCCCAGCGGCGGGGCGGAGCGCCCGGTGCCGAACGGCATCGGCGTGTTCTCCCGGGACTGACGCGTCACCGCGTGTCGCGCACCGCGACCAGGCCGTTGAAGGCGCCCACGTAGGCCGTGCCGTCGGGCCCCAGCGTCACCGGGGCCCAGTTGTTGTCGTACGCGATGCCCGTGCCGGCGAGCTGCTTCCACCGGGTCTCGCCGGTGCGGAAGTCGACCGCGGTGAGGTACCAGGCGTCGATGCCGAGGCTGTTGGGCTCCTTCGTGTAGAAGTACAACAGGCCGTTGGCGGTGGAGAGTTTGGGCACGGTGGACGGGGAGCGGACGCCGCTCTCCCAGGCCGTGTCGCAGCCGCTGCCGTCCTCGCGCACGTCGATGCGGCTGACGCCGCCGACGACGCTGCGCCCGAAGGTGAGCGAAGTGATGTTCTCGTACCCGTAGTTGTTCTCGACGACGAGGCTGTCGCCCCAGGTGATGAGTGAGTTGTCGGTGGTGGAGGCGCCGGAGCCGAAGACGGGGACCTTGCAGACGAGCCGCTCGTCGTCCGGTACGTCGGCGCCACGCCGGAAGACGAGGACGTTCATGCGGTCGTCGGCGTTGTCGGTGATCGCCACGTAGTCGTCGTGCTCGCCGAAGAGGTCGGGCGTGGTGCCGGAACCCTGGTTCACCGAGCCGGGCTTGGTGCCGGTGCCGCGGTCGTACGGCTGGCGCCAGAGGGCCTTCGGGGTGCCGTCGGCAGCGGCCCGGAAGCTGTAGAGGGCGTGGTCGGAGACGATCGACACGCCGTCCTCGGCGACGGAGAACGAGTTCTGGATCTCCTCGCCGTCGAGCCGGACGGAGCGGATGTCGCCGGACTTCGGGTCGACGGTGCCGATGCGGCCCTGCCGGGTCACCCACCAGATGCGGCCCTCCCAGTCCGGCATGACGGAGGTGACCGGGTCGCACTGGCCGCTCGGGTACAGGTTGGTCCAGCTGACGCAGTCGTGCGGGACGTGCGCCGTGAGGTCCCACTCCTTGTCGACGACGAAGCGCCAGCTCCCGTCCGCCGCCCGCTCGTGCGCGAGCCGCACGATGTGCTGGCGGGAGTCGGCGAGAACGAGCCGGTCCTCGTCGTCGAGGTAGGAGTAGGCGCCGCCGGACGTGTCCTTGAAGATCCTGGAGAAGTCGAGCCGGGTGATGGCCTCGATGGTCGAGGGCCGTTGCGGCAGCTTGTACTCGGCGAGCGTGTCCAGCGTCTTCGGGTCGAGCAGTTTGACCAGGAAGCCGGTGAACGTGCCGCAGACGGTGACGATGCGTCCGTCGCGGTCGAAGGTGACGGTGGCGCACTCGCCGCCGAGTGCCGCCATCTTCTCGCTGTCGGCGGCGGGCCGCTTGCCGAGCGGCCCGCTCCAGGGGTACGTGCCGCTGCCCGCCGCGTCGGCGTGCATCCCGCTGCGTCCGTTGGCGGCGAGATATGGGTGCTGGGGCGGTGGGGTGCCGGGCAGCGGGCGGGCCTCTGCGGGGGCGCCTGCGTACTGCTCGACGAGCCGGTGGCCCGGGGCCCTGGGGATCTCGTCGGCGTGCGCGGGGCCCGCGAAGGAGACGGTCAGGGCCACGGCACTGGCGGGGACGAGGCGGCGCAGTCTGCTGGACATGCGCCGAAGCTAGAGCGCACCCCCTCAAGTGTCCATGACGCGGCGTCAGTTGTTCATGAAGCCGCAAAGAACGGTCATGGCTGGATGCCGCTGACGATGTTGGCGGTGGCCGTCAGGCCGTCGCGGATGGTCGGCGCCATGCTCGAGCTCGCCAGGTAGAAACCCAGCAGGCCGCAGACGATCGCGTGCGAGACCTTCAGCGCTCCGTTGCGCAGAAAGACCACCGCAAGGATCAGGAGCAGCATGACGACAGAGATGGAAATGGCCATGGGAAGTACCTCCTCCGCCACGTGACACCGCGGCTCACGGCCGTCAGTTTGGCGTAGCGGAGGGAGCGTCCGGGCGTCTGACCTGTGCTCCGAACGGGTGTTACTTGCGTGAGTGCCGCTCGGCGCCCGTCACCCGCCGTGCGCGTCGAGGAACGTCTCCAGGCCCGCGAGGTCGTCGGTGTTGAGGTGGTCCACCCCGGCGGCGAGCAGCTCGCCCCAGACCGCGTCGCGCTGCGGGCCCGGCAGGTCGGGCGTCGCCCAGAAGCGGACGCGCTGTCCGCGCGCGTGGGCCCGGGAGACGATGCCGCGCAGCTTGTCGCGTTCGGCGGCGGGTATCGGGCCCGTGCCCTGCCAGCCGAAGTTGAGGGCCCAGTTGTCGCTGATGAGCGGGATGAGCGAGGCGGGCGCCGCGGTGCCGAGGTCGAGAAGGCGGCCGTCGTAGAAGGCGTGCCTGATCCGCTGGGCCTCCATCGGGACGCGCGCCGCGCGGTCACCGGAGACGACGGCGGTGACCGCGCCGCGGCGGACCTTCCCGTAGGCGTACGTCGTGAACAGCCGCCGGTAGGGCTGCAGATGGCGGTGGAGCTCGGTGTACGTGGACGCGCCCTCGGTCTTGATGTCGATGAGCAGCTGGAAGGGGGCGCGGTGGTGGCCCCGGTACACCGAGCCGTGCTGGGCGCGCACCCGGGCGGCCAGCGGCTCCAGGTAGAGGGATTCGAGGGTGCGGGTGGGGTCGAGGTCCACCGGGTCGTGGGCGACGAGGAGCTGTCCTTCGACGAGGTAGATGTCGGCCTCGACGCTGTTGAAGCGGTGGTCGAGCGCGTCGAGGAGGGGCCGGGGGTGCTCATAGTCGTTGTGGGCGTGGGCGCGCAGCAGCGGCCGGGGGTGGTGGCCGCGGTCGTTCGCCTGCGCGTAGGCGGGTGTCGCGATGCCGCCCACGAGGGCGGCGCCGAGGGTGCTGAGTGCTCTGCGACGGGTGGTGAGGGCCATGTCTGCCTCCCGGGAGGGCGGGTCGGGGCGGCGTCGGGGTCCGACGCTCGGGTACGCCGACGGGCGGAACCTCAGTGAGTATGAGGCTCCGACCGGGTCAGGAAACCCTGCCGGTACGGGAGTTGGCGCTATCGACGCCGGCCGTTCACGCCCGCCCCGCGAAGACCGCTCCGCGAAGACCTCCGGGCTGGCGCAGTGCGCGAGCGGCTCGCCGCGCAGGAAGCGGCCGACGTCGCCCGCGAGGAGTGGCGGCCGTACGTACGGGTCGTGGACCAGGCCGTGTGGCGCGATTGCCCGGGCTGTCTCTTGACCCCATTGGCCGCTACGCGCCGGTGTGTCCCGCCAGCTCGTCCCAGTGCGCCGTGCGATCGCACCACCGCTCCAGAAGTACGCGGTCGTGACCGACGGCGAGCAGTCCGGCGCCGCGCTCGGCCCGGTACTCCTCCACGACGTGCACCAGGGCCGCCGTCGTCGACGCGTCCAGCATCGCCGTCATCTCGTCGCAGATCAGCCAGCGCGGGCGCAGCACCAACGCGCGGGCCAGGCAGGCGCGTTGCAGCTGGCCGTCGCTGACCTCGTGCGGCCGACGGCCGAGGAGCTCCTCGCCGAGGCCGACACGGGACGCCAACTCCGGTACCAGGGCGGCCGCTTCCCCGGCGCGGCCCACGGCTCGCAGCGGCTCCGCGATCAGCGCGGTGAGGGTCAGGCGCGGGTCCGCGGAGAGCCGGGGCTGCTGGAAGACGACGCCGAAGGAGGTGCGCTGCGCGCGGGGCGCGCGGTGGCGCCAGCCCGCCGCGGCCTCGCCGTCGATGACGACCTGCCCGGCGTCGGGGCGGTGCAGCAGCGCGGCGACCCGCGCCAGGGTGGACTTGCCGCAGCCGCTGGGGCCGAGCAGTCCGACGGATTCGCCGGGCGCGATGGCGAGGTCGACGTCCCGGACGACGGGGGCGCGGCGGTCGTAACCGGCGGTGATGGAGCGCAGTTCAAGCACGGGGCGCCTCCAGCACGTCCGCGTGGGGGTGGTGGCAGGCCGAGCCTCCCGTGAGGGCGGGCAGTGCGCGGCACGCCTCGTCGGCGCGGTCGCAGCGGGCCGCGAACGCGCACCCCTCGGGGAGCGCGGACAGCTCGGGCGGCATGCCGGGGACGGGCGTGAAGGCGCGCTCCGGCAGGGCGTTCAGGAGGCCGCGGGCGTAGGGGTGCCGCGGTCCTGGCGTGCCGAAGAAGTCGCCGGCGTCGGCGAGTTCGACGACGCGGCTGGCGTACATCACGGCGACCCGGTCGGCGATCCGCTCGGCGGCGGCCAGGTCGTGGGTGATGAGGAGCAGCGCGCGATGGTCGCCGACGTGCCGGCGCAGCTCGTCGACGGTGCGGTCCACGAGGTCGCGGTCGAGGCCGGTCGTCGGCTCGTCGGCCAGCAGCAGCGGCGCGTCGCCGATGAGGGCGAGCGCGGTGGCGGCGCGCTGGGCGAGGCCGCCGGAGAGTTCGTGGGGGTAGCGGTCCAGGTGCCCCGCGGGGAACGCGGCGCGCTCGGCGGCCGCTTCGGCCGCCGCCCGCAGCCGCGGCCTGCGCACCCCGGCGAGCTCGCGCAGGGTCTCCTCCAGCTGGGAGCGCACGGTGCGGACCGGCGTCAGATGGGCGGCCGGGCTCTGCGGTACGAGGCCGACGCGCCGCCCCCGCACGGTGCGGGCCAGGGTGCGCTCGTCGGCGGTGAGGAGATCGGTGTCGCCGAGCAGGGCGCTCCCCGCGGTCTCCGCGTTCTCCGGGAGCAGGCCGAGGAGCGCGGAGGCGAGCACGGACTTGCCGCAGCCGCTCTCGCCGACCAGGGCGAGGCACTCCCCCGCCGCGAGGTCGAAGGTGGCGTCGGTGACGGCGCTGACGTGGCGGCCGCCGCGCATGCGGAACCGTACGGAGAGACCGTTCACGGAGAGGACGGGGACCGTCACAGCATGAGCTCCGATCGGCGCCGGGGGTTGATCCGTTCCCGCCAGGCGCCCGCGAGGCCCGCGATCGCCAGGGTGGGCACGATGATGAACAGGCCGGGGAAGAGCGTCGGCCACCAGTCCCCGGCGAGCAGCGAACCGCGTGCGCTCTGCACGAGCGTGCCGAGGCTCGCCTGGTGGGTGGGGAGGCCGAGGCCGAGGAAGGACAGCGCGGACTCGTGCCAGATGGCGTGCGGCACCATCAGGACGGCGGCGAGTCCGGCCTGCGGCAGGACGCCGGGCAGCAGGTGGCGCACGACGACGCGCAGCCGTGAGGCGCCGCCGGAGATCGCCGCGTCGACGTAGGGCCGCGAGCGCAGGGAGAGGACCTCGGCGCGCACGATGCGGGCGGTGGACAGCCAGTGCGTGAGCGCCACGGAGACGACGACGGGCCAGACGCCGGGCCGGAACATCGCGACGATGAAGATGCCGAGCAGCAGGTGCGGCACGGATGAGAAGACGTCCACGAGGCGCATCACGACCCGGTCCACCCAGCCTCCGGAGGCGGCCGCGAGGGCGCCCACGGCCGTGCCGATGACGGTGGCGACGACCGCCGCCACGACGCCCACCAACAGCGACACCCGGAGCCCGTACACGCAGCGCAGCAGCAGGTCGCGGCCGACGTCGTCGGTGCCGAAGGGGTGCGTCAAGGACGGCGGCCGGAGCTTCGCGGCGAGGTCGACGGCCTGTTCGTCGAGGTGGACGAGCGGCGGCACGACGAGGACGGCGAGGACGACCGCGGCGACGATCGCCGCGGAGGAACGCACCCGCCACGCGCGCGTGGAGCGGCGCACGCCGCCCCGGGCACGCCACACGATGTCAGCCATCGAATCCCACCCTCGGGTCGGCGAGGCCGTACAGCAGATCGGCCACGAGGTTGCCGAGCAGGACCGCCGCCGTGGCGAGCGCGGTCAGCGCGGCGAGCAGCGGGAAGTCCACGGAGGTCGCGGCCTGCACGGTGGCCGCGGCGATGCCGGGCCAGCTGAAGACGGTCTCCACCAGGAGCGCCCCGGTGATGAGTTCGGGCACGCGCGAGCCGATGAGCGTGAGCACGGGCAGCATGCCGGAGCGCAGCGCGTGCCCGAGGAGCACGGTCCGTTCGGCGAGGCCACGCGCGCGTGCCCCGCGTACGGGGTCGTCGCCCAGGGCGTCGCCGACCCCCTGACGCACGTACAGCACGAACCACGGCAGCTGCGAGACGGCGAGTACGCCCGCGGGCAGCACCAAGTGGCTCGCGACCTGTCCGGCCGTCACGGTCGAGCTTGCCGTGTCGGTGAGTCCGCCCGAGGGGAGCACGCCGAGCTTCAGCGCGAACAGCCAGACGGCGAGGAGGCCGAGCCAGAACGGCGGCGCGGCTTCGAGGGTGTAGGCGAGGGAGGTCACGGCGCGGTCGACCCAGCCGCCGGGCCTGCGGGCGGCGAGCACGCCGAGCGCGGTGCCGAGCAGGATCGCGACGAGGAACGCGGTCGCGGCGAGCAGCACGGACCAGCCGATGCGCTCGCCGATGGCGTCCGCGACGGGCTGTCGCAGGGTGCTGGAGTCCCCGAAGTCGCCCGTGAGCGCCGAGGTGAGCCAGTCCCACCAGCGGGCGGTCAGCGGCCGGTCGACGCCGAGGTTGGCGCGCAGCTGGTCGAGGTTCTCCTGCGAGGCGGTGAGTCCCGCGGTGCCCGCGTACGCCTTGACGGGGTCGAAGGGCGAGGCGGCGGCGACGGCGAAGACGCCGAAGGTGACGACGAGCAGCACGGGGACGGCGAACAGCAGCCGCCGTGCCGCGAGGCGCGCCATCGGCCCCCAGGGGAGGCGATGGCGGCGCGTCGCCTTCCCCGGGGCCTCGGTTATCGCTGACGTCACTTGCCCGGCTGCCAGTCCTCGACGTTCCACCAGGGGCCGGAAGCCAAGCCGTGGTCGTGCGGCTCGACCTGGGTGCTCAGGTCGCCGAACTTCTTGTCGACGACGTAGAGGTGGTCGATGTGCGTGAGGAAGGTGTAGCCGGGATCCTTCACGAGCTCGCGCTGGATCGTGTCGTAGGCGGCCTGGCGCTTCGCGTGGTCGCCGCTCTTGCGGGCGTCCTCCAGGGCCTTGTCGACCTTGGGGTTGTCGTAGTGCGCCATGTTGTTGAAGCCGTCTCCGGCGAGGGAGGACTTCAGGAGGGTGTACTGGTCGAAGTCGGGGTCGGCCGGGGAGCCGCCGCCGGCGAGGACCGCGTCCTTGGGCATGCGGGGCTGGATGACCTCCCACGTGCCGGACTGCACCTCGACCTTGATGCCGATCTTCTTGGCGTCGGAGGCGTAGGCGAGGGCGTGGTCCTGGCGGAGCTTGTCGCCGGAGAGGTACCAGAGCGGGAACGTCGCCCGGACGCCGTCCTTCTCGCGGATGCCGTCCTTGCCCGGCTTCCACCCGGCGTCGTCGAGGATCTTCTTCGCCTTGGCGGCGTCGAACTCGCGCTCGGTGCCCTTGGTGAACCAGGGGCTGTCGGTCGGGACGGGCCCGTAGGCCTCCTTGCCCTCGCCGTACAGGATCGAGTCGACCATGGCCTTGCGGTTCACGCCGACGTCGAGGGCGCGGCGGACGTCGGTGTCGCCGGCGACCTTGTTGCCGCTGGGCAGGGTCACCACGCGGTAGTCGAAGGTCTTGGCGGCGTAGGTGTTCTTGCCGCTGTCGCTCTTGTACTTCTTGGCGAGGTTGGGCGGCAGGATCGCGCCGTCGAGCTCACCGGCGTCGAGCCGGGTGGCGCGGATGTCGTCGTCCTTGATGATCGCCATGGTGAAGTTCTTGATCTTCGGCGCGCCGCCCCAGTAGCCGGGGTTGGCCTTGAAGGTCAGCTTCTCGCCCTTGGACCACTTGACCAGCTTGTACGGTCCCGTGCCGACCGGCTTGGTGGTGAAGTCGCCGGTGTTCACGTCCTGCTTGCCCGCGATGTGCTCGGGGGCGATGGGCAGCACGGTGCGCTCGGCGAACGGCGCGTAGGGGTACTTGAGGTGGAAGACGACCGTGTCCCCGCCCGAGCCGCCCTTCGCCTCGACGCTCTTGAGGGCGTCCAGCTCCGTCTTGGAGGCGTTGTTGGTCTTCTTGTCGAGGATGGTCTCGTAGGTGAAGACGACGTCCTTGGCGGAGAACGGCTTGCCGTCGCTGAACTTGACGCCCTTGCGGAGCTTGTACGTGTAGGTCCTGCCGCCGTCGGCGACCTTGGGCAGCTCGGCGGCGAGTGCCGGCTTGAGCTTCATGTCGGCGTCGTGCGTGAGCAGGCCGTCGAAGATCTTGGAGTTGCCGTCCTTGCCGTAGCCGAGGAGCGGGCTGAGGGTCTCGGGCTCGTAGGCGATGCCGACGACCGCGGAGTCCTTGGCGCCGCCGTCGCCGTCGCCCGGCGCCGAGCACGCGGAGGCGGCGACCGCTATCGCGGCCGCCGTCGCCGTCGCGCCTGCGCCCCGTATCGATCGGGCCCTCATGCTCCACACCCCTACTGAAGATCAACCGTTATTGCGAACAGCTCGCAATTATGCACTACGTAATGTTGACGTAAAACGCGCAGCCCGCACCTGGTAGGTGCGGGCTGCATCGAATTCGTCGGCGGGGGCGTGTACGACAGGTCAGACGGGTCAGACGGGTCAGGGGGCCTGCAGATCCACCAGCGCGGCCAGTGCCTCGCGGTGGCGGCCTGCCGTGCCGTAGGCGATCGAGTCCGCCTTGGCGCGCTTCAGGTAGAGGTGGACGGGGTGCTCCCAGGTCATGCCGATGCCGCCGTGCAACTGCAGCGCCTCCTCCGCGGCGTGCACCGCTACGGCGCCCGCGCAGGCCTGCGCGAGGGCGGCCGCCAGGTCCGCCTCGGCGCTGTCCGTGGCCAGGGCGTCGGCGGCGTTGCGGGCGGCGGCGCGGAGGTTGACGACCTCAAGCCACAGCTGCGCGAGCCGGTGCTTGAGCGCCTGGAAGGAGCCGACGGGCCGGTTGAACTGGTGCCGCTCCTTGGTGTACCGGACGGTCTCCGTCAGGCACCACTCGGCGATGCCGAGCTGCTCCGAGGCGAGCAGCGCGGCGCCGGCCCGCAGCCCCTGCCGTACGGCCGCGTCGGCGTCCCCCGTCAGCCGCCGCGCGCGCGACCCGTCGAAGGTCACCGTGGCGAGCGGCCGGGTGAGGTCGAGGGAGGTCTGCGCGGTGACGGTGACGCCGTCCTGCGCCGTGTCGACCGCGAAGAGCGCGCCGTCGGCCGGAACGAGCAGCACGTCGGCGCCCGCCGCGTCCGCGACCGCCGCCAACTCCCCGCGCAGGGCGCCCTCTTCCAGCCGTACGCCCTCGACCGCGTCGCCCGGCGCGACGGCAAGGCCGGCCGCGAGCGCGGCCACCGTGCGGCCGGTGGCGAGCTCCCCGAGCAGTCCGGCCGCCTCGTCGCCGCCACACGCGAGCAGCGTCTGCGTGGCGACGACGGCACTGGTGAGGTAGGGCACGGGCGCCATCGCGCGGCCCAACTCCTCCAGGACGACGGCCGCTTCGCGGTGCGTGGCGCCCTGTCCGCCCAGTTCCTCGGGGACGAGGAGCCCGGCGAGGCCCATGCCGTCGGTGAGCGCCTTCCACAGTTCACGGTCGTGCGGGGAGCCGTCCGCCGGGGATTCGATGCGCGCGAGGACCGCGGCGGCCTCGCACCGGTCGGCGAGCAGCCCCCGCACGGCCGAGCGCAGCGCCCCTTCCTCCTCGGAGTAGAGCAGGTCGGGCTGGGAGCTCTGCGCGGTCTGCTGAGTGGTCTGCGTGGTCTGCGTGCTCATCGGGCGAGGTCCTTCCACGCGACGTCCTTGTCGGTGCGCGGCTCGGCGGGCAGCCCGAGGACGCGCTCGGCGACGATGTTCAGCAGGACCTCGCTGGTCCCGCCCTCGATGCTGTTGCCCTTGGAGCGCAGATAGCGGTAGCCCGCCTCGCGGCCGGTGAAGTCGACGAGGTCGGGCCTGCGCATCGTCCAGTCGTCGTACAACAGCCCTTCGGAGCCCAGGAGTTCCACCTCAAGGCCACTGATCTCCTGGTTGAGGCGGGCGAAGCCGAGCTTCATGCCGGACCCCTCGGGGCCCGGCTGTCCCGCGACGAGCTGCTGGCGCAGCCGCTCCCCGGCGAGCCGGGCCACCTCCGCCTCCACCCAGAGCTTCAGCAGCCGCTGGTGGAGGTCGTGGGTGCGCAGGCCGGGGCGGTCGCGCCAGGCCTTGGTGACCGCGCCGATCATGCCGCCCTCGCGCGGGATGCGCATGCCGCCGATGGAGACGCGCTCGTTCATGAGCGTGGTCTGGGCGACCTTCCAGCCCTCGCCGACCGCGCCGAGCCGGTGCGCGTCGGGGATGCGCACATCGGTGAGGAACACCTCGTTGAACTCCGCCTCGCCGGTGATCTGGCGCAGCGGCCGCACCTCGACGCCCGGGTCGGTCATGTCGCACACGAAGTACGTGATGCCGCGGTGCTTGGGCAGGTCCGGGTCGGTGCGGGCGATGAGGATGGCCCAGCGGGCACTGTGGGCGCTGGAGGTCCACACCTTCTGGCCGTTGACCACCCAGTCGCCGCTCGCCTCGTCGCGGACGGCGCGGGTGCCGAGCGCCGCGAGGTCGGAGCCTGCGCCCGGCTCGCTGAAGAGCTGGCACCACACCTCCTCGCCGGTCCACAGCGGGCGCAGGAAGCGGCGCTTCTGTTCCTCGGTGCCGAAGCCGAGCACGGTCGGTGCGGCCATGCCGAGGCCGATCCCGATGCGGCGCGGGTCGTTGTCGGGCGCGCCCGCTGCCTCCAGTCCGGCGTCCACGACGGCCTGCAGGGAGCGCGGCGCGCCGAGTCCGCCGAGGCCCTCGGGGTAGTGCACCCAGGCGAGGCCCGCGTCGAAGCGGGCCCTGAGGAAGTCGGCGCGGTCCACCGTGGCGGGCGGGTACGCGGCGAGCAACTCCTGCGTGCGGGCGCGCAGTTCGGCTGCGTCGGTCATGCGGCACCTCCGTGCGGGAGCACGACGACGCGCCCCGTGGTGGTGCCGTCGGCGACACGCTGCACGGCGGAAGCGGCGTCCGCCATCGGTACGCGCTCGCTCACCAGCGGCTTGATGGCGCCCTTGGCCGCGAGCTCGGACAGCTCCTCGTGGCAGCGCAGGATCAGGCTCGGATCCTTGGTCTTGTACAGACCCCAGTGCAGGCCCACGATCGAGTAGTTCTTCACGAGGGCGTGGTTCAGCGCGGGCGTGGGGATGGCGCCGCTGGCGAAGCCGATGACGACGATGCGCCCCTCGAAGGCCACGCACTTGGCGGACTTGGTGTAGGCGTCGCCGCCCACGGGGTCGTAGATCACGTCGGCGCCGCGGCCGCCCGTCGCCTCCTTGACGGCGCCGATCACGTCGTCGGTGCGCCGGTCAAGGACGAGGTCGCAGCCGAGCTCGCGCGCGACCCTCGCCTTGTCCTCGCCGCCGACGACGCCGATGACCTTGGCGCCCGCCGCCTTGCCGAGCTGCACCGCCGCGCTGCCGACGCCGCCGGCGGCCGCGTGCACCAGGAGCGTCTCGCCCTCCTGGAGGTGCGCGCGGCGGTGCAGCGCGAACCAGCCGGTCTGATAGCCGATGTGGAGCGCGGCGGTCTCCGCGTCGTCGAGGCCGTCCGGGGCGGGCAGCAGGGCGGCGCTCTCCGCGACGGCGTACTCGGCGAGACCGCCGTACGGCAGCACGGGGTTGGCGATCACGCGCCGCCCGTCCTCGGTCTCACCGCAGATCTCCATGCCCGGCGTGAACGGCAGCGGGGGCCTGACCTGGTACTGGCCCCGGCAGAGCAGCGCGTCCGGAAAGTTGATGTTCGCGGCGCGCACCTTCAGGAGCACCTGCCCCTCGCCGAGCGCGGGGCGGTCCACCTCGGCGAGGCGCATCACCTCGCCCGGCTCGCCGTTCTCGTGCACTTGCCATGCCTGCATGCGGGGCCTCCACGGGGGCTGTCGTAGACCGGGCTCCACCACATACTAAGCGGTCGCTTGCCCCGAAGGGAACAGTCCGGCCCGACCGTCAGTCCGTGTGCTCCTTGCGGGTGGGCCGCGCCCGTACGTGCATGCGCTCCCCCTGCGGCCCGAAGAGACTGATGAACTCCGCGCCCGCCTCGCTCGTCGCCCCGAACCAGTGCGGGACCCGGGTGTCGAACTCCGCCGCCTCCCCCGGACCGAGCACCACGTCGTGGTCGCCGAGGATCAGGCGCAGCTTCCCGGAGAGCACGTACAGCCACTCGTACCCCTCATGGGTCTGCGGATCCGGCGCCGCCTTCGCGCGCGCGGGCTCGACCACCTTGTACGCCTGGAGCCCGCCGGGCTGCCGGGTCAGGGGCAGCATGGTGCGCCCGTGCCGGACGATCGGCTTGGCCCGCACGCGCGGGTCGCCCACCGGCGGAGCGCCGACCAGTTCGTCCAGGGGGACCTGGTGGGCGCGGGCGATCGGCAGCAGCAGTTCGAGGCTGGGCCTGCGGTGGCCGGACTCCAGGCGGGACAGGGTGCTGACCGAGATCCCGGTGGCGGCGGAGAGGCCCGCGAGCGTGGCGCCGCGCTCCTTGCGGATGCGGCGCAGCCGTGGGCCCACCTCGGTGAGGACCTGATCCATCGACTCCGGTACCGCCCTCTCGTCTTCTCTCATGCCCCCATCATGCCGCTTCTTGCGATAACGGCAAAGGCAGTTGTCGATATCGCATGAACGGGTCCATGGTCTGAGAAAGGAGGTGGTCCCCGTGGACCTGAACACCAGCAAGAGGCGGAGCACGATGGAGAATCACCGCGACACCCCCCACCACCACGTCGCCCGGCAGGACGCGGCCTACGACGTGGTGGTCGTCGGCGGCGGCACGGCGGGCCTGAGCGCGGCACTGGTGCTCGGCCGCTCCCGCCGGAGCGTCCTCGTCGTCGACGCGGGCGAGCCGCGCAACGCCCCCGCCGCCCACATGCAGGGCTACCTGTCGCGGGACGGCATGCCGCCCGCCGACTTCCTCGCCGAAGGCCGGCGGGAGCTGGGGCGGTACGGGGTGGGCCTGGTGAACGACCGCGTCTTGGCGGTCACGCCGGACGGCGCGGGCGAGTTCGGCGTCACGCTCGCGGGCGGCGGCACGGTGCACGCGCGCCGGGTCATCGTCGCGACGGGCCTCGTGGACGAACTGCCCGCCGTGCCGGGCCTCGCCGAGCGCTGGGGGCGTGACGTGCTGCACTGCCCGTACTGCCACGGCTGGGAGGTGCGGGACCAGCCCTTCGGCGTGCTCGCCGCCGAACCCTTCAACAGCCACCAGGCACTGCTCGTCACGCAGTGGTCCAAGGACGTGACGCTGTTCCTGCACACCGTGCGGGACCTGCCCGACGCGGAGTGGGAGCGCCTGGCGGCCGCCGGGGTACGGGTCGTGGAGGGCGAGGTCGCGGGCCTGGCCGTCGAGGACGACCGGCTGACGGGCGTACGGCTGGCGGGCGGCCGGGTCTTCCCCCGCTCGGTGCTGTTCGTCCCCGCGAAGCCGGTGCCCCGCGACGACCTTCTGGGCGCGCTCGGCGCCGAGCCCAGGGACACTCCGTTCGGGCCCTACCCGGCGGTGGACGAGACCGGCCGCACCAGCCTCCCGGGCGTCTGGGCGGTCGGCAACGCCGCGAGCCCCATGGAGCAGGTGATCAACGCGGCCAGCACCGGCTACCGGGCAGGCTCGGCGGTCAACGCCGAACTCGTCATGACCGACATCGAGGCGGCCGCGGCCCGGCGCAGGGCCGGAGCCTTCACGCCCCGTACGGAGGCGGCGGTGGCACGCGCGGTGGCGGGCGAGCACGCGCACGGGCTCAATGTCTAGGCGCTGTCCGGCAGTTCACCGCCATCGGCGAACGTGACGGCACAGTGCTCCTCCACCGTGTCCGCGAAGGCCCTGGCGAGGGGCGACAGGGCGTCCCAGCGGCGCACCGCCCAGCCCGTCCACAGCGTCGGCAGGCCCGGGATCGGGATGAGCCGCAGGCCGGGGTGGGCGGGGCCGTGCCAGGCGGGCAGGTCGGGGACGATGGCGTGGCCCAGGCCGAGTTCGGCGAGCAGGATCGCGGTGTCCCAGTCGGCCACGCTGGTGTCCGAGGTGGGTGCGGTGCCGGAGGCGGCGAGCCAGGCGTCCAGGCGGGAGCGTGACGTGGCGTTCTCCGGCAGGCCGATCAGGCTGATGTCCGCCAGATCGGCGGTGTCGATACGGGACTTGGCGGCCAGGGGGTCGGCGACGGCGACCGCGAGAACCCAGGGAAGCTCGACGACGGGCCGCTGCTCGATGCCGCGCACCGGCTCGCCCAGCGTGATCCAGGCGAGGTCGAGGCCGCCCGCGAGGAGGGCGTCGAAGCAGTCGCGGCTGGAGTGGGTGGTCTCAAACTCCAGGCTGACATTGGGGTGGTGGCGGCGGAAGGCGACCACGGCGCTGGACATGAAGTGGCGGACGGTGGTGGAGCCGGTGGTGACGCGCACCGAACCCGCCTCACCCTGCACCAGATCGCGCAGCCTGCGCAGGGCGTGGTCGATGTCGCCGAGGCCGCCGGCGGCCGCGGTGTGCAGGAGCCGTCCCGCGGGGGTCGGCACGACACCGCGCGGGTGACGCTCCAGCAGGGCGATGCCCGTCTCCCGTTCCAGGCGCTTGATGTGCTGACTCACCGCTGACTGGGTGCAGGTGAGGTCGCGTGCGACGGCGCTCAGACTGCCGGAGCGGCAGACGGCGACGAAGACACGGAGGTCGTCGAGGGTCATGCGAGTGAAGCTACAGCTTGGGGGTGGGCAAGAAAACCCGAGGATTGACTTGATGGTCGGCTCGGCGGGACGATCAGTCCGGGCCCAGGGGCGGCAACCCGGCCGGGCCCCGGCACCGCTCCGGACGGTGTCGGGGAGTGCGCCGGGTGCCGACCCTCTCCACGCGTGAACTCCCGTCCCCCCGACCCCGACCCGCGACGGCACCCCGTCCACCGACCCATGCCCGGAAGGCACCCCGTGCCCATGACCGCACCCATGGCCACCGACCCCGCCCACGCCGCACGGCGCCTCCTGTGCGAACGCGGCGCCGCGACGCTCGATCATCCCGGCGGCACCCTGCTGGCCCATCTCGACCGCGTACACCGGCAGCTCGTCCGCTGGAACGCCCGCCCGGAGCTGCAACTGGCCGGACTCTGCCACGCGTTGTACGGCACCGACGGGTTCGCCCCGTATCTGGTGCCGCTCCACCAGCGCGCCCGGGTCCGGGAGATCGTCGGCACCGAGGCCGAGTCCCTCGTCTACTTCTACGCGAGCTGCGACCGGCGGGCCACGTACCCCGGAGCGACCGGCCCGGCCGCGCGCTTCCGGGACAGGTTCACCGGCCGCACCTTCACCCCTGCCCCGCGCAGGTGGGAGGAGTTCGCCGAACTCACCGCCGCCAACGAACTGGACATCGCCCACGCGGACGTCGATTTCCGCGCCCGCTGCGGAGCCGACCTGCTTGACCTGTTCACCCGCATGCGCCCGCTGCTCACCCCCGCAGCCTGGCAGGACTGCGAGAACACCCTCCGCGGCTCCGGCGGGACCGCCTGAATCGAGCGGCGGGCATGGAGGTTTCGTCCCGTACGAGGTATCGATACGCGCATGACCGACGACGAGGCGGACGACGCGGGGCAGGACGGTGCGCGGCTGCCCGGGCTGCCGCCCCCTCCCCCGTGGGGAGCCTCCGCGCTGCCGCCCGGTACGTACGACGGCACGGTCGTCCTGGTCACGGGCGGCGGGACGGGGCTCGGCAAGGCCGTCGCCGCGGAGTTCGCGCGGCTCGGCGCAGACCTGGTGATCGCGAGCCGCAACGAGGACCGGCTGCGGGCGGCGCGCGACGAACTGGCCGCGCTGGGCGGGCGCGTGACCGCCGCGGTCTGCGACATCCGGGACGCCGAGCGCGTCGGTGAGGTCTTCGACGTGGCGCGGGAGGCGTACGGCCTGCCGGGGGTCCTGGTGAACAACGCGGCCGCCAACTTCCCCGTGCCCGCCGAGGACATGTCCCCGAACGCCTGGCGCTCGGTCGTCGACGCCACGCTCACCGGCACGTTCCTCATGACGCGCGAGTTCGCCCGCCGCCATCTGGCGACCGGCACCCCCGGCTCGGTCATCGACGTCGGGGCGTCGTACGCCTGGACCGGCGGCCCCGGCTTCGCGCACAGCGCGGCCGCCAAGGCAGGCGTGAAGAGCCTGGTGGAGACCCTCGCCGTGGAGTGGGGGCCGTACGGCATCCAGGTCAACGGGCTTGTGCCGGGTCTCATGCCGCACGACGACATGACCGCCGACATCCGCGGCGCCCTCGACCGGGCCCGGGACAAGGCGGTCCGCCAGCCCGCCCTGCGCGTCGGACTGCCGCGCGAACTGGGCTGGGCCGCCACCTTCCTGGCCTCGCCGTACGCCCGGTTCATCACGGGCCACACCTTGGTGGTCGACGGCGCGAACTGGCAGCGCAGGACGCTGGTGAGCCCTCCGGTGGTGACCGTGCGCGAGCAGCTGGGCCGCGACGCGTTCGGGACGTGATCCGTGGGCGGGCCGCGGGAAGCGCCCGCTACTTCCCCTCGAACGCTACTTCCCCTCGAACAGCGCCGCCCGCCCCGCCCCTTTCGCCCCGTACCCCTCCCGGGAGTCCTCGGAGGTGAGCGTGAGCGCCGCGTTGACCGCGACGCGGTCGAGCGCCCCCGCCATGCCCGTGTCGGCGAACGCGTCGATGCCGCGCTTGACGCCCTGCACCGCGAGCGGCCCGTTCGCCGCGATCTCGGCCGCCAGAGCCCGGGAGGTCTCCGCGAGTCCGGCGGCCGGGACGACCTGCTGGAGGAGGCGGAGCCGCTCGGCCGTGGCGGCGTCGATGCGGCGGCCGGTGAACGCGAGCAGCTTGGCCCAGCCCGCGCCGGCCTCACGGGCGATGCGCAGGTCGCCGCCCGCGTCGACCGCGACGCCGAGCTGCGCCTCGGGGAGCGCGAAGACCGCGTCGTCCGCGGCGATCCGCACGTCCGCCATGAGGGCGAGCTCGAAGCCGAAGCCCAGGCAGTACCCCTGTACGGCCGCGACCACCGGCTGCGGAAGCTCCGCGAAGACACGGAAGCGCTCGTGGACCCAGCGCATGCCCTCGTAGTAGTTGCGGGCGCGCTCCGCACCGGAGCGGCCCGTGATCGCGCCGCCGGGCGCCGTGATGTCGATGCCCGCGCAGAACGCGCGTCCCTCGGCGCGCAGCAGCACCGCCCTGATGGAGTCGTCGAAGCGGATCCGGTCGGCGAACAGGCCGAGTTGCCGGGTGGACTCCCAGCTCCACGCGTTGAGCTTGCGGGGCCGGCAGAGGGTGAGGATGCCGAGCCCGTCCTCGACGTCGAGGCGCAGCCGCTCCTCGCCCTCCGGGATGTCCGTGCCGATGGTGTCGATCATCCGCGCTCCCCTGCCCCGACTGCCCCGACGTTCCTGATGGGCCGTCAGGTTAAGGGCGCGGGCTCACCGACTGAAGACCTGGAACCCCACCGCGGGCTTCCCGCCGAAGCGCGGCGCCAGCGCCTGCGCGTTGCCCGTGAGGAACGTACGGCAGTACTTCTCGGGGTCCTCGTCGGTCAACGCCTCGATGTAAGTGCGGTGTTCGAGGAGCGAGGCCACCGAGCGCTCAAGACCCGCCGAGGCGTCCGCGGCGTGCGTGGGCGTCGCCGAACCGGCGACGGCGACCCACCGCACGCCGTTCCAGGGCTCCAGGCCCTGTTCCTCGATCAGTTCCGGGAAGATCCAGCGGTTGCCCGCGTCCGCCGCCGCGTCCAGCGTGGCGCGGCCGACCGCCACGTGGTCGGGGGTGTTCCAGGCGACGCCGTGCCACGTGTCGCGGTGGTTGAGCGTGATGACGAGCTCGGGGCGGTGCCTGCGGATCGCGGCGGCGATGTCGCGGCGCAGCGCCGTGCCGTACTCGACGACGCCGTCCTTGTGGTCGAGGAACTCCACGGCCTCCACGCCGACGACGGCCGCGCTCGCCCGCTGTTCCCGCTCGCGCAGCGGCCCGCAGGTGGCGGGGTCCATCGTGTCGATGCCCGCCTCGCCGCGGGTCGCCAGGAGGTAGGTGACCTCCCGGCCGCCGTCCGTCCAGCCCGCGATCGCCGCGGCGCACCCGTACTCCAGGTCGTCCGGGTGGGCGACGACGGCGAGCGCGCGCCGCCAGTCCTCGGGCATGGGGGCGAGCTGGTCGGCGGGTGTGGCTGAGGTCTGCTCCGTCATGCCGGTCAGCTTATCCTCGGCGGGCGGCCTGTTCCCGGAATTCCGCGTCCAGTTGGGGCCGCCCACCCGGGTCGCCCGGGCCCTCACACCCGGGTCGCCCGGGCTCTCACGCCTCGCCGCGGGCCAGCGCGAGCAGCCGGTCGAGGACGCGCGGACCGCTCGCGCGCAGCCCGTCGTGCTCGAACTCGTCGGTGACCCAGGTCCGCAGGCCGCGGACGGTGCGGGCGGTGCGCAGGGAGTGCTCCGTGTCGACATAGAGATCGTCGTGGTAGACCGCCGCGGCCACCGGCACCTCGTTCGCGGCAAGGCGCTCCGTGTCGTACAGGCGCGGCCAGTCGGTGCGCGCGGCGAGCAGGTCAGCGGTCTCGCGCAGGGGCCGCAGCGCCGGGTCGCAGTCGAACATCCAGCGCTGCACGGCCTCGCCGGTGAACAGCAGCGGCGCCTCGCCCGCCAGGGTCTTCTCCGCGTCGAACCCGGGGAACTCCGCGCGCACCCGCTCGGCCGCCCAGTCGGTGGCCCGCTCGCCCTGTCCGTAGATGGACTCGTGCAGGACGGCGAAGAGGGGCCTGCTCGCGTACGAGAGGGCGGCCTGCACGTTCTCCTGGAAGGCGTCGGAGAGCGCGGGACCCGCGGGGGTGCGCACGAAGGCGTCCTCAAGGAGGTAGTGCAGGCGGTGGCTCCCGTCGCCCGAGCCGAGCAGCATGCCGAGGGACTGGAAGGCCGGGACGGTCAGCCGGTAGCCGTTGTCGAGCACCGGCTCGTGCTCGGCGAGGTACGCGGCGATACGGCGGGCCCGCTCGACGTCCTGGGGGTAACGGGCGTAGTGCGCGGCGCTCTTGCGTGCCATGCGCGGGTAGGCCGCGCGGTAGACGTCGTCAGCGTGCCCGTCGAGCGTGGGCAGGCCGCCGGTGATGAGCGCGGTGGTCAGGCCCTCGGGGGCGGCCGACAGGTAGTGCGTGGCGCAGAAGCCGCCGAAGCTCTGCCCGAGAACGGTCCAGGGGGCGCCGCCGGTCACCTCGGGGCGGATGGCCTCGCAGTCGCGGACGATGGAGTCGGCGCGGAAGCGGGCCAGGTAGTCGGCCTGTTCCCGGGGGCCGCCGCGCAGCGGGAGCGTCTGGCGGTTGGCGGGCGTGGAGTTGCCGGTGCCGCGCTGGTCGAGGAGGAGGACGCGGAAGTCCCGCAGGGCGCGGCCGAGCCAGGACTCCGTGCCGTGGAAGCGGGTGGCTCCGCAGCCGGGGCCGCCCTGCAGGTAGATGAGCCAGGGCCGGTCCGCGCCGCCGCGGGAGGCCGCGACCGCCTCGCGGGCGAAGAGCTCGATCCGCTCCCCCGCCGGATCGTCGTGGTCGAGCGGCACGCTGAAGCGGCGGTCGGTGAGGACGACTCCCGGCTGGCGGTACGTGACGGTCAAGGCTGACTCCTGGACGAGGTGTCGGGACGGCTGCGGATCTTCCTGCCCCAGTCCAGCACACCGCTCGGGCGGGCCCGGGTACGGGCCGACAACTCCCGCTGCGGCGCAGGCGCGCGTACGCTGCACCCATCCGATGATCGACAAGGAGGAACCCGCGATGCGCGTCGCCCTGTTCCTGACCTGTGTCAATGACACGCTCTATCCGGACACGGGCCGTGCAGTGGTGAAACTGCTGACCAGGCTGGGAGTTGACGTCGACTTCCCGATGGCTCAGACCTGCTGCGGGCAGGCGCACTACAACACCGGCTATCGCCATCAGGCAGAGCCGCTCGCCCGGCATTTCTCCGATGTATTCGGTTCGGACGCGTATGACGCGATCGTGACGCCGTCCGGATCGTGCGGGGCGATGGTGCGTGAGCTGTACCCGCGCATGGGCGAGCGGGCACGCGCCGAGGGCCGCGGCGAGGACCTGGCGCGCACGCTCGCGCCGGTCGTGCCCAAGACGTACGAGCTCACCGAGTTCCTGGTGGACGTCCTCGGTGTTACCGACGTCGGCGCGTACTACCCGCACACCGTCACCTACCACCCGACCTGCCACGGCCTGCGCGCCCTCGGTCTCGGGGAGCGGCCCGCGCGGCTCCTGCGGGCGGTCAGGGGGCTCGAACTCCTCGAACTGCCCGGCGCCGAGGAGTGCTGCGGCTTCGGCGGCACGTTCGCCGTGAAGAACTCCGATGTATCCGCGGCGATGGGGGCCGACAAGGCGCGCAACGCCGAGTCGACCGGGGCCGAGGTCCTCTGCGCGGCGGACAACTCCTGCCTGATGCACATCGGCGGCACGATGGCCCGGCTGCACACGGCCGTGCGCCCCGTCCACATCGCCGAGATCCTGGCGAGCACGGAAGAGGAGCCCCTGTCATGAGCGGCGGCACGTTCGTCGGCATGCCCGCGTTCCCGCGGGCCGCGCGCGACGCGGTCGGCGACACCACCCTGCGGGCCAACCTCCGGCACGCGACCCACACCATCCGCGACAAGCGGGCCCGCGCCGTCACCGAGCTCGACGACTGGGACCGGCTGCGCAAGGCCGGCAAGCGCATCAAGGACCACACGCTGCGCCATCTCGACCGCTACCTCGTGCAGTTGGAGGAGTCGGTCGTACGGGCCGGCGGCACCGTGCACTGGGCGGCCGACGCCGAAGAGGCGAACCGCGTCGTCGCGGACCTGGTCAAGGCCACGGGCGAGACGGAGGTCGTCAAGGTCAAGTCGATGGCCACCCAGGAGATCGGCCTCAACGAAGCCTTGGAGGCCGAGGGCATCCACGCCTACGAGACCGACCTCGCCGAGCTCATCGTGCAGCTCGGCAAGGACCGCCCCTCGCACATCCTCGTGCCCGCCATCCACCGCAACCGCAGCGAGATCCGCGACATCTTCGAGCAGGAGATGGGCAGTTGGGGCCGCCCGGCCCCGGAAGGCCTCTCCGACACACCGGCCGAGCTCGCCGAGGCGGCGCGGCTGCACCTGCGGGAGAAGTTCCTGCGCGCCAAGGTCGGCATCTCCGGGGCGAACTTCATGGTCGCCGAGACCGGCACGCTCGTCGTCGTCGAGTCCGAGGGCAACGGCCGGATGTGCCTCACCCTCCCCGAGACGCTGATCTCCGTCGTCGGCATCGAGAAGACCATTCCGACCTGGCGCGACCTGGAGGTCTTCCTGCAGACCCTCCCCCGCTCCTCGACGGCCGAGCGCATGAACCCGTACACGTCGATGTGGACGGGCACGACGGACTCCCGGACGGCGGACGGACCGAGCACCTTCCACCTGGTCCTGCTCGACAACGGCCGCACCGACACCCTCGCCGACGAGGTGGGCCGCCAGGCCCTGCGCTGCATCCGCTGCTCGGCGTGTCTCAACGTGTGCCCCGTGTACGAGCGGGCGGGCGGGCACGCGTACGGCTCGGTCTATCCGGGGCCGATCGGCGCGATCCTCAGCCCTCAGCTGCGGGGCACGCAGAGCGAGATCGACGCCTCGTTGCCGTACGCGTCCTCGCTCTGCGGGGCCTGTTACGACGTGTGCCCGGTCGCCATCGACATCCCGGAGGTGCTCGTCCATCTGCGCGAGCGCGTCGTGCAGGGCGGCGAGGCGACGCGGCAGGGCAACAAGGTGACGTTGAAGCCCGCGAAGGGGCACGCGGCGGAGCGGGCCGCGATGCGGGCGGCGGGCGTGGCCTTCGCCCGTCCCGGCGCGCTGCGCGCGGTCCAGCGCCTGGCCTCGCGCACCCGGCGCTTCCATCCCCGTACGCTCCCGGGGCCCGGCTGGGCCTGGAGCGCGACACGGGAGCTGCCGACGGCACCCGCGGAGCCGTTCCGCGACTGGTGGCAGCGTACGCGGGGCGCCAGGAACGAGGACAGAGGCGACGGCTCGACCGAGGGGAACGACCAGTGAGCAGCTCAGTGAGCAGCAGGGACCGCGTCCTGGGCCGGGTGCGGCGGGCACTCGCCGACGTGCCGGCCGACGACCTCGCGTACGAGGCGGCGGTGGACCGTGACTACGCACGCGAGCACGGCACGCGCAGCACCGCAGAGACCGTCGACCTGCTCGCGGAGAACCTCGCGGACTACCGCGCGATCGTGCACCGCTGCACGGCGGACGAGGTGGCGGACCTGCTGATGCGGCTCTACGCGCGGCGCGGCTCCGAGACCGTGCTCGTGCCACCCGGACTGCCGCCGCACTGGCTCGCGGCCGCCGACCCCGTACGGGTCCACGACCGGGCGGCGAGCACCCCGCACGAGCTCGACCGGGTCGACAGCGTCATCACGGGCTGCGCCCTCGCCGTCGCCGAGACCGGCACGATCGTGCTCGACGGCTCTCCGGACCAGGGCCGCCGCCGCATCACCCTGGTGCCGGACCACCACGTCTGTGTCGTACGAGTGCCCGACCAGATCGTCGCCTCGGTGCCTGCGGCGCTCGAACGGCTCGATCCGGTGCGGCCGCTGACCTGGATCTCGGGGCCGTCCGCGACCAGCGACATCGAGCTGGACCGGGTCGAGGGAGTGCACGGCCCCCGCACCCTTGAGGTGGTGCTGATGAGCGGTGAGTGACGGGCGCGGCTAGCGTGAGGGCATGATCCGGTTCGAGCAGGTGACCAAGCGCTACCCGGACGGCACGACGGCCGTGGACGACCTCTCCTTCGAGGTCGACGAGGGCGAACTGGTCACGCTCGTCGGCCCCTCCGGCTGCGGCAAGACCACGACGATGATGATGGTGAACCGCCTCATCGAGCCGACGTCGGGCCGCATCTTCGTGAACGGCGAGAACATCGCCGACATCGACCCGGTCCGGCTGCGCCGCCGCATCGGCTACGTCATCCAGCAGGTCGGCCTCTTCCCGCACCGGACGATCCTCGACAACACCGCGACGGTGCCCGCCCTCATCGGCTGGAAGAAGGCCAGGGCCAGGGCGCGCGCGGCGGAACTGCTCGACCTGGTGGGCCTTGACCCGAAGACGTTCGGCTCCCGCTACCCCGAGCAGCTCTCCGGTGGCCAGCGCCAACGCGTCGGCGTGGCCCGCGCCCTGGCCGCCGACCCGCCGGTGCTCCTGATGGACGAGCCGTTCGGCGCCGTCGACCCGGTGGTCCGCGAGCAGTTGCAGGACGAGTTCCTGCGGATGCAGGCGGCCGTCCGCAAGACGGTGCTCCTGGTGACCCACGACATCGAGGAGGCCGTCCGGCTCGGCGACCGCATCGCCGTGTACGGGCAGGGGCGCATCGAGCAGTTCGACACGCCCGGCGCGGTGCTCGGGGCGCCCGAGACGCCGTACGTCGCCGAGTTCGTGGGCGCGGACCGCGGGCTGAAGCGGCTCTCCGTCACCGAGATCCGACGCGACGACCTGGAGGCGCCGCCGATCGCCCGGCTCGACGAGCCCGCCGCGCAGGCCGCGGCCCGGCTGCGCGCCGAGGAGGCGCGCTGGGCCGTCGTCCTGGACGAGGGCGGCGATCTGCACGGCTGGGTCGGCCTCGACGAGGTCACGCTCGCCGGCACCGGCGGCACGGTCGGTGACCTGGCGCACCGCATGAACTCCTGGGTGCCGGTCGGCGCCCCGCTCAAGCAGGCCTTCGGCGTGATGTTGCAGCACGACGCGGGCTGGGTCGCCGTCCTTGACGGCGCCCGCTTCCTCGGCGTCCTCACCCCGGCCAAGCTGCACGAGGCGCTGCGGCGCTCGGTGGACGCGGATGCGCAGGGGGTGGAGAGGGGGCAGGTGGAGTTCGACTCGGTGGCTGACGCGTAGGCGCTCCCGCGCCGGGGGGCGGGGTTAAGGGGGCCGCGGGGTAAGGGGGCGGGCTGGGGGATTTCTTCGGGTGTGGGTGCGTCGTGGCTGGGTGCGTCGTGGCTGGGTGCGCGGTTCCCCGCGCCCCTGGGGCTACACCCCTGGGGGCTACAGCAGTCCCTTTTCCTCCAGGTACGTTCTGGCCACGTCCTGGGGCAGGCGGCGCCAGCTGTCGACCTGTTCGTTCATGGAGGCCAGGTCCCGGGTCGTCAGGACCGGGTTGAGGCGGCCCAGTGCGGCTGCCACGCCCTTGCTGCCCGCTCGGGAGCGGTTGACCACGGGCACGAGGTAGTCGGCGTTCTGCAGGTTCTTGTCGTCCTTGAGGAGCACCAGGCCGAAGTCGTCGAGGGTCGCGTCCGTCGACGTGGTGAGCACCATCTGGTCCTGACCGCCCTGTACGGCCCTCTTGGCCTGCGTCGTGCCGACGCCCTTGGGGTCGACTCCGGTGATGTCGATGCCGTACACCTTCTTAAGCCCCGGGGCGCAGTAAGGGCGCTGCACGCACTCGTCGCCCGCGGCGAGCCGCACCTTGAGGCCTGACCCGCCGAGGTCGCTCAGGGTCTTGAGGCGGTGCTGCCGGGCGTAGGAGGCGGTGACGGCGAAGGCGTTCTGGTCGACGGCCTTGCCGGGGTCGAGGACGGTGAGGCCGCGCGGGGCCGCGAGGCGGCGCAACGCCTTCATGGTCGCGTCGAGGTCGGGCGAGCCCGCGGGCGGGGCGTCGGCGCCGTTCTTCTTGGCGTTGAGCCAGTCCGCGAAGGTCGCCGCGTATTCGGGGACGACGTCGATCTGGCCGGACTCCAGGGCGGGTTCGTAGAGCTCGCGGTTGGCCACGGAGAGGATCTTCGTGTGGTACCCGGCCTTGTTCAGGAGCAGTGCGTACATCTGGGCGAGCAGGTCGGACTCGGTGAAACCGGCCGAGCCGACGACTAGGTGCTTGCTGTCGCCCGGGGGTGCGGTGACCTCGCCCCGGTTCTCCAGCGAGGGGCCCGTCGCGCAACCGGTGAGGAGTGCGAGGAGGGCTGCCAATAGTGGGGCCGTACGCCGCCCGGTCCGGTCCCGCCCCGTCCGGTCCCGCCCCGCCCGGTCCCGTCCCGTCCGGTCCCGCGGCACTCGGTCTCGTCTCATCCCGCCCTCCCCCGTCCTCGCACCCACCCGGGTCCGAACCGTTCGGCCACCTCGAAGACGCCCTCGACAAGGAGCGCGAACACGGCCACGAGGACGGCGCCCGCCACGACCTGCGGGGTGCTCGCCAGGTTGAAGCCCGCCGTGATGATCCGGCCGAGGCCGCCGCCGCCCGCGAGCGCGGCGATCGTGGCCGTGGCGACGAGCTGCACGGCGGCGAGACGGATGCCGCTGAGCACCAGCGGGAGCGCGAGCGGCAGTTCGACCCGCCACAGCATCTGCCGCCCGGTCATCCCCATGCCCCGCGCCGCCTGGACGACACTGGGGTCGACGCCGCGCATGCCCACGTACGCGTTGGTGAGCAGCGGCGGCACCGCGAACAGCACGAGCGCGACGACGGTCGGGCCCTCGCCCCAGTCGCCCAGCGGGGAGAGGAGCAGCAGGACCAGGACGGCGAACGTCGGCACCGCACGGCCGACGTTGGAGATGTTCACCGCGAGCGCGCCGCCCTTGCCGAGGTGACCGAGGACGAGGGCGACCGGCAGAGCGATCAGGCAGCTGAGCAGCAGGCAGACGACGGTGAGGACGAGGTGCTGGGTGAGCCGGTGCCAGATGCCGTCGTCCCCGGCCCAGTGCGCGGAGTCGGTGAGCCACGTCCAGGCGTCGCCGAGTGTCTTCATGAGCGGGCCGCCCTCGTCGCTCTTTCCCAGGGGGTGAGGAGGCGCTGCACGCCGAGCAGCAGGAGATCGGCGGCGACGGCGATGACGACGCAGAGCACGGACGCGGTGAGCACCTGGGCCTTGAAGTAGGTGTTCATGCCCGTGTAGATGAGGTTGCCGAGTCCGCCGAAGCCGACGATCGCGCCGATCGTGACGAGCGAGACCGCGGAGACCGTGGCGATGCGCAGGCCCGCCATGGCCGCGGGCAGCGCGAGCGGCAGCTCGACCGTGAGCAGGAGACGGATCGGGCCGTAGCCCATGCCGCGGGCGGCCTGCCGGGTGTCCTCGGGCACGGCGCGCAGGCCGGCGAGGATGTTCCGCACGAGCAGGGTGAGGGAGTAGAGGACGAGACCCGCGACGACGAGCGACGCGGAGAGCCCGTACACCGGAAGCAGCAGCGAGAACATCGCGAGCGAGGGAATGGTGTACAGGACGGTGGTGAGCGCGAGGACAGGCCCGGCGGCCCAGCCCCAGCGGCGGGCGAGAACGGCCAGCGGCACCGCGACGACCAGCGCGATCAGGATGGAGACGGCGGTCAGCTGCAGGTGCTGGACGACCGCGTCGAGCAGGATCTGACGGCGGGTGCTCAGGTACTCGCCGCAGATCCACTCGTTGCGCGCGAGGCAGTCGTCGGGGGGCGCGGTCACCTGTCCATTCAAGGCCGGGGTGCCGGGTGACGGCGCGTTCTGGTGACCCGTACGGGTCCGCCGGGGCCCGGCAGGTCCCGGCAGGTAGGGACATGGGGCGGCAACCGCCGCACAAAGGCGGCCAGTTCCCGCGCACATCCGGTCCGCATCGGTCCCCAGCGGGGTGACAGCCATGAGGGTGACGGCTCATGATGGATAGGTCATGGAGACTTCGGGACCGGTGGTACCTCGCTCTCGACCGCGCGACAGCCGAGTACCGGCCGCGCGGTCGACGATGGAGGCGCGGTCGGTGCGGTCGATGCCGGGGATGCGGTCGGTGCCGGGGGTGCACCCGGTACCGGGAGCACGCGGCGTGACGTTCCCGCCGGCCGTCGCGCGGGCCACCGTCTTCTCCGTGGTGAGTGCCCTCCTCGCGGTCGCCTCGTACCACTTCGTCCTCGGTTCTGCGCCGTCCTGGGACGTCCGCGCGGCCGTCGCCGCGGTCCTGTTCTGCGCGGCACTCCCGCTCGGTGCGGCCTCGGCGCCCCGGATCCCACTCCCGCCCCGCGCCCCGCGGCCCCGGCACTCCGCGCCGCGGTCGGCCCTCGCCCGTGCCGGGCAGGCCGCCACCCGGCGGTGGCGGTCGCAACGGTCCCGCGCGGATGGCGCGTACCCGGACCGTGCGTACCCGGACCGTGCGTACGCGGTACGCGGCGGTCGGCGGCCGTTCCCCGCGGCCCGCCCCTCCTGCTCACCGGTCGTCGCACGGCTCGCGCTCCGCCTCCTCGTCGACCGCAGGCCGCACCAGCACCAGCACGACAGCGACCACCGCACCACCGCCACCGCCGCCGGTCGCGAACCGCGTCCGCTGCGCGGCTCCTTGCCGCGGATGCTGCGGCTGCTCTGCGCCTTCCTGGCGCGCGTACTGCACCCGGGCCCCACGCCCCACGCGGCCGTACTCCCCCGGCTGATCCAGCAGCTGTGTCCCGGGCGGCCCGTCCGCCCGACGGCGCTCCCCCTCCTCCTCGCGGACACGGTCGTACGGCGCGGTCCGCCGGCCCGCCCGCCGCTCGCCGTCTGAGCCGTGCCGCAGCGCGTGCGCCGCGCCGGACCACACGGACCTGAGCGGTCCCGGCAAGCCCGATTCCGCACACTCCACAGCTGATTCCGGCGCGCCCCGAGCCGTCTCCGCACGGCCGGACGTGACCGCCAGGAGGGACCCCCATGTCCAAGACCGTCGTCGTCATCGGCGCGGGCCCGTACGGTCTGTCCGCCGCCGCGCACCTGCGGGCGCGCGGCCTGCCCGTCCGTGTCTTCGGCGCCCCCGTCGCCAACTGGTCACGGCGCATGCCCGCCGGCATGCTTCTGAAGACGTCGCCCGCCGCCTGCGCGCTGGCGACCCCACGCGAGGGCTTCACTCTCCAGGACTACTGCCGCGACGCCGGGGAGCGCAGGGTGGCGGCCCACGACCAGGTGCCCGTGGGCCTGTTCATGCGGTACGGCCGGTGGTTCCGGGAGCGCCTCGTGCCCCGCGTCGAGGACGAGAGGGTGTCCTCGGTCGAGCGGCGCGAGGACGGCTTCCGCGTCAAGTTGTCGTCGGGCGAGGTGCTCCGGCCCTGCGCCGTCGTGGTGGCCACCGGCCTCTCCGGTTTCGCCCACCTGCCGACGCCTCTCGCGGCAGCGGCGTCCAGCGGTCTGTCGGCCCTGGGCCTGATCTCGCACAGCTCGCAGCAGACCGATCCCGGCAGCTTCGCCGGGCGCCGCGTGACCGTCGTCGGAGCCGGGCAGTCCGCCCTGGAGAGCGCCGCCCTGCTGCACGAGGCGGGCGCCGAGGTGCAGGTGCTCGCACGCGGGGCGCGGGTCCGGTTCGACACGCCGCCGTCGTCCCGCCCGCACTGGCAGCCGGACACCCCGGCGGGCCGCTCATGGCCCGTGTACGGCCTCACCCGTCACCCCGCCGCGTTCCGACGGCTGCCCGCGGCGGCCCGGCTCAGGCTCGCCGAGCGGCCGATGAGACCGCGCGGGGCGTGGTGGCTCAGGGACCGGTTCGAAGGACAGGTGCCTCTGCTCGCGGAGCGGCACATCACGGCGGCGGAGGTCCAGGGAAACAGCGTCGCCCTGCACACCACGGCACCGGACGGACGGACCCACACCGTCGAGTCCGACCATGTCCTCGCCGCCACGGGTTACCGCGTCCACGTCGAGGCGCTGGACTTCCTCTCGCCCGAGCTGCGCGCGGACGTGCGGCGGATCGGTGGATTCCCCGTCCTGGACAAGGGGTTCTCGTCCAGCGTGCCGGGGCTGTACTTCACCGGTCCTTCGGCCGTCGCGACGTTCGGGCCCGCACTGCGCTTCGTCAGCGGTACGCGGTTCGCGGGTCCCCGGCTGACGAAGTCCGTGGCGGCGTGCTGCGACGACTGACAGGGCGACGGCTGACAGAGCAACAACTGAGAGGGCGACAGCTGACAGGGCAACAACTGAGGAGGCGGGGCAATGCTCGCCCGCCGTCACACGAGCAGGGCGACCAGCCGTTCGGTCTGCTCCCGGGGGTCCGGCGCGCCTGCCCACCCGGTCATCAGGAGGTGGTGGACGGTCCCGACCACGGCGAGCGCCGTCGTGGCGGTGTCGGTGGTGTCCGGCAGCCTGCCGAGCCGCTGTTCGGCGTCCAGGTACGCGGTGAGCGCGCCCTGGATCGCGTCGAAGCCGGGGGCGCCCTCGGCGAGCGCCTCGCGGATCCGGCAGGAGGTGGCGTGGCTGGACATGGCCAGGCCCACGACCCCGGGGTCGAGCGAGTCGAGCAGTCCGAGCGCGACTCCCGCCAGGTTCGCCGCCACGCTGTCCTCACCCGCCCGTCCGGGCAGAGCCCGGGCGGCCGCCGCGGCGCGCGCGTACCGGTCGAGCACGAGCTCGGCGACGAACGCGTCCACCCCGCCGAAGTGCGTGTGCAGCACTCCCTTGGCGCAGCCCGCCTCTCCGGTGATCGCCCGGCTCGTCAGGGCCGCCGCCCCCTCGCGGGCGACAATCCGCTCGGCGGCATCGAAGAGCCGGTCGCGAAGGTCGGGGATCGCGACTCCGCGCGGTGACATGGCTGCTCCTCGTACGCAACGGGACGCCCCGGTACGGCCATTGCCAGAAAGGGCGCTCGCCCATACTGTTTGGGCGAGCGCCCATACTAACCGTGCCGGGCGCACCGTCCACGACGCATCAGGGGGCACCGAGTGCAGGACATCGCCAACACCGAACAGGCGCAGGCATGGAACGGCTACGAGGGGGAGCACTGGGCCGGCCATCAGTCCCGCTGGGACGCGATCAACGGCGGCTTCAACTCCCCTCTCCTGACGGCCGCTTCGGTCCAGGAGGACGACCGCGTCCTGGACGTCGGCTGCGGGACGGGACAGCTGGCCAGGCAGGCCGCCCACCGGGCGACCGGCGGCCGGGTCCTCGGCCTGGACCTGTCGGCGCCGATGCTGGCGCAGGCCCGCCGCACCGCGCGGGAGGAGGGCCTCGGCAATGTCTCCTTCGAGCAGGGTGACGCTCAGGTCCACCCTCTGGAGGCGGCCGCGTTCGACCTCGCGGTCAGCCGTTTCGGCGTGATGTTCTTCGCGGACCCGGTGGCCGGTTTCGGCAACATCGCCAGGGCGCTGCGGCCGGGCGGGCGGGCGGCGTTCATCTGTGGCGCGTTCCCGCAGGACAACGAGTGGCTCCGGGCCTTCGGCTCACTGCGCGACCTCCTTCCGATAGGCAAGTTCGGCACGCCCGGCGGGCCCGGCATGTTCTCCCTCGCGGAGGCGGACAAGACGTGCGCCCTGCTGTCCTCCGCCGGATTCGAGAAGGTCGAGGCGGTGCGCGTGGAGACAACCGGAACGTGGGGGCGGGACGCGGCCGACGCCGCCGACTTCCTCTTCGGCTCCGGTCCCGGACGCCATCTCACCAGTCAGGTGCCCCCCGAGACCGCGGACCGCGCGCGCGACCGGCTGACGGAGCTCCTGCGCCCGCACGAGGAGGACGGCGCCCTGCGCCTGCGCGCGGCCGCCCTTCTGGTGACCGCGACCCGCCCCTGACGCGGAGCAACCCGCACTGCGCGACTCCGCGCACCTCCCGGTCCGCCGCCGGGGTCTGTCGGCCCGCCCCGACAGGCCCCGCGCCCGCATCCAGGCCTTGGACCTCGGCCAACGCCCCCGAAAACATGATGACCGGTGATCGAGCGAGCGGCAGACTGCCGCCCATGACCGCGTCAGACTTCAAAACCGACCTCCGTCTCTACCTGCAGGACGCCCGCGACGTGCTGCTCTGGAAACTCGACGGCCTGTCGGAGTACGACATACGCCGCCCGCTCACGCCCACCGGCACCAATCTCCTGGGCCTGGTCAAGCACGTGACCAGTGCCGAAGCCCTGTACTTCGGGGCCACGTTCGGGCGCCCCTTCGCCACGCCGGGGCTCTGGATCACGGGCGACGCCGAGACGAACGCGGACCTGTGGGCGACCGCCGACGAGACACGGGAGCGGATCGTCGGGCACTACCGGCAGGCGTGGGCGCACTCGGACGCCACCATCGAGTCGCTGGACCTCGACGCGGTCGGCCGCCTGCCGGGTGAGAACGGGCGGAAACTGACCCTGCATCGCGTCCTCGTCCACATGATCGCCGAGACCGACCGGCACGCCGGACACGCCGACGTCGTACGAGAGTTGATCGACGGTGCCGCCGGACTGCGAGAGGGCGGCGACAACATGCCGCCCGAAGCCGCGTGGCAGGAGGCACACCGGGAACGGGTGGAACGTGCCGCGCGGGAAGCGGACCGGGGTACCCGTCGGCCGCCGTCCTGACGATCGCTACGATGCGCTGCGATGAGACAGACGCAGTGGACCGGAGCCGCCCGGCACGCCTGGTGCCGCGCCGCGTCCGCCGCCGCGCTCGCGTCGCTCGTCGCCACGCTGTTCATGTGCCTCGGCGCCGTAGCGCCGGACGGCGATCACCGGGGCTCGGGGCACCCCGCGGCCGCCACCGGGGCCCCGTCCTACGACGACGGGGCTCCGCGCGCGCACGGCGTCGACTGCCCGCCCGGCGACCGGCGTTGCACGGCCGCCGCCCACGGCGTACGAGCCGTCCTCAACCCGGCGGACCCGTCGCTGCCCGCCGTGCCGAAGCAGACGCTCTCCCCGCGCTTGCCGCCGGCGCCCGGCCCGCCGGCCGGGCCTCCCTCGGACCGCGGCTCCCCCGATCTCCACATGCTCCAGGTGCAGCGGATCTAGACGGATCCCGGCCGGGCGGCCCGCGCACGCGGCCCGCCCCGCGACTCGGCATCCATCACTCCGCTCCCACCACCGCCGCGCCCCGCGCGGCGGGGACAGGAACACCATGGCCAAGCCCAAGTCCCGCAAGCAGGACAACAGATCGAGCAACAGGCCGAGCAGGAAGGCCGCCGCCGCGGAGCGCCAGGCCCGTGTCGAGGCGATGCGCCGCGCGGAACAGGCCCGCGAGCGCCGCAACCGCGTCATCACGGTCACGGTGAGCGCGGTGATCGTCGCCGGGCTCATCGGCTTCGGCGCGTACGCACTCGACAGCGCCAACGACAAGGAGAAGCGGAACACCGCCGCCGCCAAGAAGCCCGTACGGGGCGAGAAGACGTGGGACGCGAAGAAGCTGGGCCGCGATCACGTGACCAAGTCCGTCTCCTACCCGATGACGCCGCCGGTCGGCGGTGACCACCACCAGGCGTGGATGACGTGTGACGCCAGCGTCTACAAGAAGGAGATACCGAACGAGAACGCCGTGCACTCCCTCGAACACGGCGCCGTCTGGGTCACGTACAACGACAAGGCGCCCGACGCCGACGTCAAGAAACTGGCCGACAAGGTGTCCAGGACCACCTACAGCCTGATGAGTCCGGTGGCCAAGCAGCGCAGCGCGATCATGCTGTCGGCCTGGGGGCACCAGCTCACCGTCGACAGCGCCGACGACCCGCGGGCCGCGGAGTTCTTCAGCACGTACGTACAGGGCGCGCAGACGCCCGAGCCAGGAGCGGCCTGCACCGGGGGCGTCGACTCCGAGTAAGCGGGTACCGGCCGGCGCGCGGGTCGCGCGCCGGCCGGACCGGCTCAGGTCAGGCCGTGGCGGGCTGCGCCCCGCAGGCCGTGCGCGTCAGCCGCCCGGCACGGTGCAGTCCGTGGAGGGACAGCGCGCACCCCAGCCCCAGGACGAGCAGCGCGAGCCAGGGCAGCGCCGACAGACCCGCCGCCCTGGCGGCGTCGAGGGCGACTCCCGTCAGCAGGTTGCCGACGGTGATGCCGACACCGCAGATGGTGTTGTAGAGGCCGTAGTGGGTGGCGACGAGACGGTCCCCCGCCAACTGGACGATGGTGTCCATCTCGAAGGGGTACGTGATCATCGTGCCCAGCGCGAGCAACAGGGCGGCCAGCGTGGGCGGAAGCGCGGCGAGCAGCCACCGCCCCGCTCCCCCGCCGGGCTCGGGCAGCGCCGTCGCGACGAGGAGCGGCACAAAAGCGAGCCCCATGACCGAGAGCCCCCGGGTGAGAGCCTGTCCCGGGGCCAGCCGCTCCTTGCACCGGGCCGTCACCCGGGTCTGCCCGAGGACGGTCGCGAGACCGGACGCCGCGAAGAGCAGCGCGACGGCGACGGTGCCGGACTCGCCGTCGCCGCCCACACGCCGCACCTCAAGGGGCAGCGCCAGATAGACCTGGAAGGTCAGGACGTAGGACCCGATCATCGCGGTCGAGAAGAGCAGGAAGGCGCGGTTGCCCACGATGCTCCGCCACTGGGCGACGACTCCGCCCCCGGCGCCCGCCGCCCCGCTGCCCGCGGCCGCGCCCCTGTGCCGCGCGTCGTTGCCCCTACGGGCGGGGAGGGCGCGGATCTGCACGACGCTCAGCACCGCGAAGACCGCCGCCGAGACGAGGCAGGTGACCCTGAAGCCGACCCCGGTGAGCAGCATCCCCACGAGCGGGCCCAGCAGGATGCCCGCCTGGTAGAAGATGTTGAAGAGCGCGAAGGCCTCGACCCGGCGCTCGCCCGCGTCGGCGGCGAGATAGGCCCGCACCGCGGGGTTGAACAGCGCTCCGGCGAAGCCGGTGGCCGCCGAGGCGACGATCAGGGCAGGCACCGAGTCGACGAGGCCGAGCGTGGCGAAGCCGACGGTGCGCAGGACGCATCCGGCGACGATCAGCGGCTTGTACCCGAACCGGTCGGCGAGCGTGCCCCCGACGAGGAACATGCCCTGCTGGCTGAAGTTGCGTACGCCGAGGACGAGTCCGACGAGCCAGCCTGCCAGGCCGAGCGTGCCGGACAGGTGCTGGGCGAGATACGGCATCAGCATGTAGAAGCCGAGGTTGATGGTGAACTGGTTGGCCAGGAGCAGCCGGACGCTCCGGTCGTAGGAGCGGAACTGCGTGAGAGTCGCCTTCACAGGGCCTCGCCTCCCACCGAGCGAACACTCGCGCCCGTCCGGTCCGTCCAGTCCGTCCGGCTCGGGGACAGCGGATCGTGGACGGTGGAGCAGCGCGTCCAGCGGGTGACCTCCTTCTCGTCGGGGCGGCCCACCACGTCCGGTTCGGGTGCCGGGACATGGCCAAGGAGGCCGTGCTCGGCGCAGTACCCGTCGTCGTAGACCGTCTCCAGGTAGCGCTGCGGGCCGTCGGGGAAGACCGCGGCGATACGGGTGTCGCGCGGGAGTGTCCTGGCGAGCCAGCCTGCGACCAGCGCGACGGCTCCGACGCTCCAGCCGCCGGTCGCGTAGTGCGAGGTCGCCAACTGCCTGCAGGCCCAGACGGATTCGGCCGGGGCCACCCAGTGCACCTCGCCGAAGTTCTCGTAGGCGACGTTGCGCGGGTAGATGCTCGACCCCAGGCCGCGCATGAGCCTCGGCCGGTCGGGCTGGCCGAAGATGGTCGAGCCGACGGTGTCCACGCCGACCAGGCGAAGCCCTGGGTAGAGCTGCCGCAGGACGCGGGAGACGCCCGCGGAGTGCCCGCCGGTGCCGACGCTGCAGACCAGTACGTCGATGTGGCCCAGCTGCGCGGCGAGTTCGAGGGCCAGCGGGGTGTAGGCGCTGACGTTGTCGGGGTTGCCGTACTGGTCGGGGCACCAGGAGCCGGGGTGCTCCGCGAGGAGGGCGGCGACGCGGTCCCGCCGCGCCTGCTGCCAGCCGCCGGCCGGGTGGCGTTCGGGCACGGTGTCGACGGTCGCGCCGTGGGCGGCGAGCAGCCGGGCCATGGACGGTTCAAGACCGGGGTCCGTGACCAGGGTGACCGGGTGGCCGTGGACGGTGCCGGCCAGGGCGAGGCCGAGACCGAGGGTGCCGCTTGTCGACTCGACGATGCGGCGTCCGGGCCCCAACTCGCCGCGGGCCCGGGCGCGTTCGACCATGTGGAGCCCGGCGCGGTCCTTGATGCCGCCGGGGTTGAAGCCCTCCAGCTTGGCCCAGAAGCCGCGGCCGGGCGGGGCGAACGGCCGGGAGACGTGCAGGACGGGGGTGTTTCCGACGAGGCCGGGGAGGGTGGAGCCGAGTGGGGCGGCGCCGTGAGGAACGGCGCCAAAGGGTGCGGCCCCGGCGGGGCCTGGCCCAGCGGGGGTGGAGTCGTGCGCGGTCGGAGAGTGCATCTCTTCGCTTCTCGCTCTCGCTCGGGGGTGGTCACGCAGGAGTTGGTCGCGGGGGGTCCCGTCATGGCGCGGGACACGCCCGGGGCGCCCCTATATGCGCCATCTGCAGAGCGAGTTGAGAGCGGCCCGTCCAACTCCTGGGGCCGCTCGTCGTGCGGTGGCGGAGTGGCAGGCCACGGAAGTGTCCGCCCCTTCGTCCCCGGGCGCCGCGCTCAGGGCGAGCGGGAGCAGCCGGGCCGAGGGCTGGGCGAGGGAGGCGGGGCCCGGCTCGTGACAGTGGTCGGGCTGGGCGGGTACGTCGACGAGCGCGCCCTCGGCCCCTTCCGAGAGGCGCGGCTCCACCCACTCGTAGGTGGATGCCCCCGACACGTGCACGGGACCATGGGTGTGGAGCGGCCCGCCGAAGCACGCGAGGAGCGTGCCCAGCAGGACATACAGGGTGCGGAAGAAATGCCGATGCGGCACAGACCCTCCGTGCGGCAGCCGTCCCGGCCGGGTGCGGTGCGCCGTGGGTGCGGCACGCGTGACACCTGTGACCGGGGACGAGGTCGGACAGCATGAAGTGGCCACCGGAACGGCGCCGGGCTCGGCCCCATGGGGCGAGCGGGCGAACTCATGGTGGTGTTAGGCCAGTTCAGAGCCGTCGTGGCTTAGATACGCAGAATCGTGGAATCCGCGGCATGCGCTATCGGGACCACGAAGTCCCGCCCGGCGATCCGGTGCGCGCCCAGCGGGACGGGCGCGCCGCCCCGCCACCGCGAGCCCAGCGGGGAGAGGCAGGGCATGTCCACGTCGGGGCCCTGCGGAGGCTGGCTCAGCGCGCACTCCTCGACGGCGTGCTGCTGTCGGTGGTCGTGGCGCGGCCCGCCGGGGTCCTCGGCCACGGCCGGAGCGTCCGGAGCGATGGCGGAGGTGAGGGCGGAAGCGGCGGGGGCACCGGAGACGGCCGCCGTGACACCGCCGACGGAGGCGAGGTGCCGGCTCGTGACCTCGGGGCTCGCCACGTGAGCGAACACCAGACCGAGGAGGCAGAGCCCCAGCCCCACGACCCGCCACAGCGGCGCCGCCGAGCGGCTCCGCCGTGCACCGGAACGAGACCAGGCCGTCATCACGCCGCGATCCTAGCCCGACCTCGCGAACCCGGACATCACGACTCACGAGAGCACAACAGGAACAAGCCACCCGCCCGCCCCACGGTCACCCACCCACCGAAGGCATGACTCAACTCCCGCTACCGGCAGCCAAGTTGCCGCTCCCCCTCACCCCCTCTGAGACCCCCGGGTCCCCGAGACCCCTGAAGCAGCCCCACGACCCCCGCCGAGCCACCAGCACCCCCAGCATCCCCCGGAACCCCCGGGAACCATCGGGTGGCCGCGAAAGCAGCAGGAGCATCGCCACTCACGCAAAACACGGAAAACCGCCAGATCTGACTGGACCGGACAATTTGCCGCTCGCTCATGATCGGCTCAGACTTGCGGCGACACAGCTTCTCTCGGCAGGCACGAGGAGAAAAGCTTCATGGTGAGAGGCCAACCGCGCGGCACGCCCCGAAAGCCCCGTCCGGCGGAGAGTGAACCGCGCGCTTCGCGTTCGGCTACCGACCGCATGGCGCGCACGCTGCTGCGCCGCCGGAAGAAGACGCTCAGCGCCGAGGACGTGATGGTCTCGGACCGTCCGCAGGTGCGGCGTGCCGTGACCGCGGCGGCGCTCGGCAACACCATGGAGTGGTTCGATTTCGGCGTCTACGCCTATCTGGCGGGCACGATCGGAAAGGTCTTCTTCCCTTCCAGTTCGCCCGGGGCGCAGGTCGTCTCCACGTTTGCCACATTCGCCGCCGCCTTTCTGGTGCGGCCACTGGGCGGGCTCGTCTTCGGGCCGCTGGGCGACCGCATCGGCCGTCAGCGCGTGCTCGCCGCCACCATGATCATGATGGCCGTCAGCACGTTCGCGGTCGGTCTGCTCCCCACGTACGCCTCGATCGGTTTCGCCGCTCCCCTGCTGCTGCTCCTGTGCCGGCTCGTGCAGGGCTTCTCCACGGGCGGCGAGTACGCCGGTGCCACCACGTACATCGCCGAGTACGCCCCCGACCAGCGGCGCGGCTTTCTGGGCAGCTGGCTCGACTTCGGCACCTTCGTGGGCTACTCGCTGGGCTCGGGCCTGGTCACCGTACTCACCCTGACCCTCGGCACGGACGGCCTGGAGAGCTGGGGCTGGCGCATCCCGTTCTTCGTCGCGGGGCCGCTCGGGCTCATCGGCCTCTACATGCGGATGAAGCTGGAGGAGACCCCCGCCTTCCAGCAGGAAGCCGCCTCCTCGGCGGCCGAACGCGAGGCCGAGTCCCGGCGCGAGGAGGGTGACCCCGTCGAGCAGGCCCGCCAGTCCGGCAAGGGGCGCCTCAGGGAGATCTTCTCCCGGCACTGGCAGGCGGTACTCATCTGCATGGGTCTCGTGCTGCTCTACAACGTCACGAACTACATGGTGACGTCGTATCTGCCGACGTTCATGACCGTCACCCTCGGGGAGAGCGACACGACCGCGCAGCTCCTGGTGCTCGCCACCATGCTGCTCGTGGTCCTCGCCATCACCACGGTGGGCCGCGGCTCCGACCGCTGGGGCAGACGGCCGATGTTCATGGGCGGCAGCATCGCGATGATCGTGCTCGCCGTTCCCGCGTTCCTGCTGATCCGGAAGGGCGGCATCCTGCTGCCCGCGTTCGGCTGTGCGATCCTCGGCCTGCTCCTGGTCTGCTTCGCCGGCACGGCCGCGGCCACGCTCCCGGCCCTGTTCCCCACCCGGCTGCGGTATGGGGCTCTGTCGATCGCCTACAACATCTCCGTCTCCGTCTTCGGCGGTACCACCCCGCTGCTCGCCTCGTTCCTGGTCGACAAGACCGGAAACACGCTGGTCCCGGCCTTCTACCTGATGGTGGCCGGGGCGATCGGCCTGGTGTCGACGTTCTTCCTGCACGAGACGGCGGGCCGTCCCCTGCGCGGCTCAGGGCCCATGGTCGAGACGCACGAGGAGGCACGCGAGATCGTGGCGCGCAGCCGCACGGAGGCGGGCCGCCACGCGCGTGACGTGTGGCTGCGGCTGCGGCACCCCCGGGGCGGCGGCCGCGGTGACTCCAGGACCACGAGGTCCGGCGGACGCGACGAGTGAGGGGCCCCGGCCGGGAAGGCGACCGCGCGCCGTCGGCCGGCTCCCGCCCCTACCCTTGCTCCATGCGGCTGCTGCTGACCTCCGACACCCATGTGCCGACGCGCGCGAAGCGCCTGCCGGACGCCCTGCTGGCGGGGATCGACGCGGCGGACGTCGTGATCCACGCCGGGGACTGGATCGACGAGGCCACGCTCGATCTGTTCGAGGCCAGGTCGCGCCGGCTGATCGGCGTCCACGGCAACAACGACGGGCCGCCGTTGCGCCGCAGGCTCGCCGAGGTCGAGCGGGCCGAACTGGCGGGGCTGCGGTTCGGCGTCGTCCACGAGACCGGAGCGGCCACCGGACGCGAGCGCCGGTGCGCCGAGCGCTTCCCGGACCTGGACGTCCTCGCGTTCGGGCACAGTCACATCCCCTGGGACACCGAGGCACCCGGCGGCCTGAGACTCCTCAATCCCGGCTCTCCCACGGACCGCAGGCGCCAGCCGTACTGCACGTTCCTGACCCTGACGGTCGCGGGCTCCGCGCTGCACGACCTGACCTGGCACCGGCTGCCGCCGAGGCGCTGATCACTCCATCGGGCGCCGGCTCCGCGGTGCGGGCCGGCGCCTGTGTCGCTACGGCGTGTGCGCGGGCGCGCTCGTCCACGCGGCGCGCAGCGCCTTCTTGTCCACCTTGCCGACCTTGGTCGTCGGCAGCCGGTCGAGCAGGACCGTCTTGCGGGGTGTGTACAGGTCTCCCAGCTCGGCGGTGACCGCCGCGCCGACCACGTCCGGGTCGACGTCGGCGCCCTCGGCCGTGGCCAGGAAGATCTGCACGGCCTCGCCGAACTCCTCGTCCGGCACGCCGAGCGCCGCCGCGTTGCGCACCCCGGGCAGCGTGAGCAGGAAGTCCTCCAGGACGCGGGAGTAGACGTTGTCGCTGGTGCTGCCGGTGACGATGATGTCCTTGGCCCGGTCGACGAGGTACAGGTACCCCTCGGCGTCCAGGTAGCCCATGTCCCCCGTGCGCAGCCAGCCGTCCCGCAGCGCCTCCGCGGTGCGCTCCGGGTCCTCGTAGTAGCCGAGCATCACCGTCTCGCCGCGGACACACACCTCGCCGACCTGTCCGGCGGGCAGCGTCGCCGTGCCGGACTCGCCGCGGATCTCGATCTCGGTGTCGGCTATCGCGCGGCCGCAGCTGCGCCAGAGCTCGGGGCGCTCGGCCCCCTTGGAGGCGAGCTCCTCCGCGCCGAACGCGGCGATGCCGAGCGCCTCCGACTGCCCGTAGCCCTGACTGAGCACGGGCCCGAAGACCTCGACCGTCTGCTGCAGCCGGCTCGGCGACGACGCGGCGCCGCCCACGACGACGCGGCGCAGCGCGGGGAGCACGCCCGGCACGCACTCCGGGTGGTCGAGGAGCGCGTACAGCATCGGCGGCACGAACATGGTGGCGGTGATGCCCTCCTCGCGCAGCACCGCCAGCGCCGCGCCCGGCTCGAACTCGGGGAGTACGACGAGGACGGAGCCCGACACCAGGGCCTGTATCGAGGTGAGGTGCCCGCTGCCGTGCGTGAGCAGCGTGGCCGCGAGCACCCGGTCCGTGCCCGAGGTGAGCGTCATGAAGCTCGTGGCGCGGGACTCGTGCGGGTCCTGCGGGTCGTCCTCCACCGAGTTCATGAGCGTGTCGTAGAGCCGGTGGCTGTGCGCGGCGAGCTTGGGACGGCCCAGGGTGCCGCCGGTGTAGAGGACGGTGACGGCCTCGTCCGCGGCCGGGGCGGGCACGCCGTCCGGGCGCTCCGCCGGGCACTCGGCCGCCGCCTCAAGGATGTCCGTGCACTCCAGCTCACAGGGCCCGAGGCTGAGCAGCGCAGGCGCGTGGACGCTGCGGCCGGCCGCGTCGGCGGCGCGCTCGGCGAAGAGCGGGTCGGTGACCACGGCGCGCGCCCTGGACTGCTCGACCAGCGCGGCGAGTTCGCCGGGCCCGGGCTCGGGCGGCAGGAACACGACGCGGCAGCCGATGAGATGGACCGCGAGCTGCACCAGGACGGAGTCCACACGGTTGGCCAGGAACAGCCCCACTCCGTCGCCGGGCCGGAGCCCCTGCCGGCGCAGCGCGTGCCCCAGCCGGAACAGCCGCTGCCGGGCTTCGCCCCGGGTCAGCCGCTGCGCGCCCTGGACGAGTGCCTCGGCGTCCTCGTCCTCGTGCCAGTGCTCCAGTATGCGATCCACGTACGTCCGCGGCTCGGATGTCACCTGTGCGTTAACGATCATGAACACATGCAAACATGCCGCCCGGAAGTCATCACCTCACAGGGGGCAACTTCGGCCATCGGCCGACGGGGTACTATGCCCCGCTCCGCGCATCGTCCCTGCGACTTGCAGCCGTCCGAAATTCGCAGGTGGCGGGCGCCGGGCGCGGCAGTCGGCGCAGCACCGCCCACATGAGGATCCCGAGCGCGAAGCCGTAGGCTGCGACGAGGCCGTGGCCGTTGTCCTGCGCGAACCACATCGTCAGCCCGAGCACCGGGACGCCGACGGCGAGAGCGCGCTCCTTGCCGGTGAGGGTGCGGCTGCGCGTCAGGAGCGCCGCGGCCAGGGTCGCCCCCAGGAAGTACGTGGCGCCGGAACTGCCCGCGAAGTTACGGGGATCGACGCTGTGACCGCCGCCCAGACCGAGCAGCGCATCGATCCGCTCCGGCAGGAGGATGCCCGCGACGAAGAACAGCACCGTCAGCGGCGCGCCCCAGAGCCACTGCGCGAGCGCCGCCACGACGGCGAGGGTGGCGATGTTCCACAGCGCGCCAAAGACACCGCCGTTCTGCATGAAGACCGACGTGAGCACCCGCCACCAGCCGGACTTGGCGGGATCGTCATCGAGGGCCGCCATCGCGCCCGCCCAGCACAGCTGGAGGACGACACCGGCCACCGCCAGGGCGGTCAGACCGACCGCGGCCCACGGGACGGGCCGCCGACGGAGCGAGTCGCGCCCCACCGCACCCAGGCCACCGTTGATCATCATCACCATCAACGCGGCCGTCGTCGCACTGAACAGCAGTCCGTCCATGTCCCCCGAGCCCCTCTTCTTCCCAGTTTCCAACGGCGTTCGAAAACCGTTGACGGTGAGACTAGCACGGTTTTTCCAACACTGTTTGAAACGCTGTTACGGTGGGCTCATGAAGCTCACCAGGGAGCGGATCGTCGACGCCGGGATGACCACGTTCGCCGAGACCGGGTATCACGGCCTGTCCATGCGCCGGGTGGCCGAGCGGCTCGACACCCACGCGGGCAGCCTCTACTACCACGTCAAGAACAAGAGCGAACTGCTCGCGCTGATGGCCGACCGCGTCTGTCGGCACGCGTACGACGCGGGCAGCGCCGCCCTCGCCGCGCTCCCGCCCGAAGCGGCCTGGCAGGAGGAGATCGAGGCGCAAGCCGCGGCACTGCGAGCGAGCCTGCGCCAACACCCGGGCGGCGCACTCCTGTTGGCCGAAAGCCCCGGGGCACTGAGCCACGGCGGCCTGTCGTTGATGGAGCGTTTCCTGCGGACCTTGCTGGACGGGGGTGTCCCTGCCGAGCACATCGGGATCGCGGCCGACACCCTCCTCAGCCATGTCACGGGGTTCGTGCTCCAGGAACAGAGCGAGCCGCGGGCACCCGCCGTCACCGCCGAGATCTACGCCGACCTGCGCACGCGTTTCCCGCTCGTCATGGGGGAGATGCCCCGGCTGAGCCAGGACGAGAAGTTCCGGCGCAGCATCCGGCTCCTGTGCTCGGCGTTCGGAAATCTCACGAAGAGCGGCCTCAGCTGAAGGGCCTGCTACTCAGCCGGAGTCTGAGTACGCGAGCGGTGCCGCCCGGTCCGCGCCGCCTGCTGGGATGTGACCATGACGACGAGACACACCCGCACCACCTCGCCCACTGCCACCTTCCCGCCACGGCCTCGGCGCCGGGCCAGGTCGGTGGTCGCGGGCGGGCCGGTGGCGGTGCTGCTCCTCACGGCACTCGCCACGGGCTGCTCGTCCCTGTCGGGTCCGGCCACGTCGGAGTCGGCGTTCCGCGAGCATCTGAGACACACGGAGCAGGCGGGCGAGGACGCGGTACGGAAGCTCGGCATCGACCCGGACGCAGTGATCGACGACAGGAGGATGGCGAACGCCTCCTGCAAGGACGACTTCGGCGCCGACCCGGAGGGAGTCACCCGTGACCGGCCGACCGTCACCTGGGCCCCCGACTTCGCGAGCCACGCCGCATACGCGGCAGCGGTCGACACCCTCCGCGAGGAGTGGTCCGGACAGGATCTGACGGTGCGGGACATCCCCGCCCCGAAGCAGGGCGAGCCGGGCGCCGGACTGCCAGGAGTGCGCACGACGACCGACCGCGGCATCGAGCTGTCCCTGCGCCCCGACTGGTACACGGGCGAGCCGACCCTCACCGCCGACGGCGGATGCGTGCGGCACCAGGGGTACCTGACAGACTGGGAGTAGGGACGACGCACGACGCCCCGGCGACGTCGGGGAGTGCCTCGGCCGCCACCGAGCCGAGACGAGGGGGCCCGATGAAGGTAGTGCTGCCCGGGGGTACCGGACAGGTGGGCGCGATCCTCGACCGCGCGCTGACGAGGGCCGGTCACGAGGTCACCGTGCTGACCAGGCGTCCCGTCCGGGCGCACCACATCGGCTGGGACGGCGCCACGCTCGGCCGCTGGGCCGAGGCGGTCGACGGTTGCGACGCCGTGGTCAATCTGGCCGGGCGCAGCGTCTCCTGCCGCTACACCGCCGACAACCTGCGGGCCATGATGGACTCCCGAGTGGATTCGGCGCGGGTGGTCGGCGAGGCGATCGCCGCCGCGACCCGACCGCCGCGCGTCTGGCTCCAGATGAGCACGGCGACGATCTACGCCCACCGCTTCGACGCGGCACACGACGAGGCGACCGGGGTGATCGGCGGCTCGGAGGCCGGAGTGCCCGGCTACTGGGCGTACAGCGTGAAGATCGCGGAGAACTGGGAGCGGGCGCAGACCGAGGCCCCAACTCCCGCCACCCGCAAGGTGGCGCTGCGTTCGGCGATGGTCATGAGCCCGGACCGCGGCGGCGTGTTCGACGTGCTGTCGTCGCTGGCCCGCCTCGGGCTCGGGGGCCCCGTGGCGGGCGGTGCGCAGTACGTCTCCTGGATCCATGACGAGGACTTCGTACGTGCGGTGGAGTTCCTGATCGACCGGGACGACCTCGACGGGCCGGTGAACCTCGCCTCTCCCGGCCCGCTGCCGCACCGTGACTTCATGCGGGTGCTGCGCGCGGCCTGGCGCGTTCCTGTGGGGCTGCCGGCGACGCGCTGGATGGCCGAGCTGGGGGCGTTCGCGCTCCGTTCGGACACGGAACTGCTGCTCAAGAGCCGCCGGGTGGTGCCGGGACGGCTCAGCGCGGCCGGGTTCGCCTTCGCCCACCCCGACTGGGACACGGCCGCCACGTCCCTCGTACGGCGGTCCGGGCGGACCCGGAGCGGTGCGGGCCGGGCCCGGTCGTCGGGCAGCCGCGCGGGGTAGCGGCCCCAAGCGCCAAGCCCCAGGCCCCAAGCCCCCGGGCCAAGTCCCCGCGGGACTCGCCTACTTGCTCTACCGCGTCCCCAGCGGCTCGGGGTCCGCCTCCAGCGCGGCGACCGCCGGCTTCCAGTCGGTGCCGGTGCCGGGAACGCCGTCGGAGTCCAGGACGCGCGCAGCCAGCAACGCGCTCGCCGTCTGGGCCCCCAGGACGGCAATGGCGCCGACCGCGCGGCACGTCGGGCCACGGAGCGCGTCCGTCCGCGTGACCTTCGCCGCGGCAAGGTCGATACTGCACCGGCAGAGGCCTCTTTCGACCGATCACGCCCGCCCGCCCCGGAGGTGCCCATGAGGATGTTGATCAATGTCGCCGAGACCGTCGTCGCCGACGCGCTGCGCGGGATGGCCGCCGCGCACCCCGAGTTGACGATCGACGTCGAGAACCGCGTGATCGTACGCAGGGACGCGCCCGTCGCGGGCAAGGTCGCGCTCGTCTCGGGTGGCGGGTCCGGGCACGAGCCCTTGCACGGCGGGTTCGTGGGGCCGGGGATGCTGTCGGCCGCCTGTCCGGGCGAGGTGTTCACCTCGCCCGTGCCGGACCAGATGGTGCGGGCCGCGGCCGCCGTGGACAGCGGCGAGGGCGTCCTGTTCATCGTGAAGAACTACACGGGCGACGTGCTCAACTTCGACATGGCCGCGGAGCTCGCCGAGGACGAGGGCATTCAGGTGGCCAAGGTGCTCGTCGACGACGACGTGGCGGTCACCGACAGCCTCTACACCGCCGGGCGGCGCGGCACCGGCGCCACCCTCTTCGTGGAGAAGCTGGCCGGCGCGGCCGCCGACGCGGGCATGCCGTTGCAGCGGGTCGAGGCCATCGCCAGGCGGGTCAACGGGAACACCCGGAGCTTCGGCGTCGCCCTCAGCGCGTGCAGTACGCCGGCCAAGGGCAGCCCGACCTTCGCACTGCCGCCGGGTGAACTGGAGTTGGGCGTGGGTATCCACGGGGAGCCGGGGCGCGAACGGCGGCCCATGATGACCTCGCGCGAGATCGCCGACTTCGCGGTGAACGCCGTACTGGAGGACCTTGATCCGCGCAACCCGGTCCTGGTCCTCGTCAACGGCATGGGTGCCACTCCCCTGCTGGAGCTGTACGGATTCAACGCGGAAGTGCAGCGCGTGCTCGTCGAGCGCGGTGTCCCCGTGGCGCACACCCTCGTCGGCAACTACGTGACCTCACTGGACATGGCCGGAGCGTCCGTGACGCTGTGCCAGGTCGACGAGGAGCTGCTCGGACTGTGGGACGCGCCGGTCCGCACGCCCGGCCTGCGCTGGGGGGCCTGACGTTTCCGGACACGCGACACACACGACCGACCGCCGCACGCTCCCATGACCAGGCACGCACTCACCCACGCAAGGAGACCCCGTGCTCGACGCCGACTTCTTCCGCCGCTGGCTGACGGCCTGTGCAGCCACTGTCGACCGTGAGGCGGACCGGCTCACGGAGCTGGACTCGCCCATCGGCGACGCCGACCACGGCAGCAATCTGCGACGCGGGTTCACCGCCGTCGCCGCCGTCCTGGAGAAGGAGGCCCCGGACACGCCCGGCGCCGTCCTCATGGTGGCGGGGCGCCAGTTGATCTCGACGGTCGGCGGCGCGTCGGGACCGCTCTACGGCACACTGCTGCGCCGCACCGGAAAGGCGCTCGGCGAGGTGGCCGAGGTCGACGAGGCGGGGTTCGCCGAAGCGCTGCGGGCGGGCGTCGACGCGGTGGCCGCGCTCGGGGGCGCCGCGCCCGGCGACAAGACCATGCTGGACGCGCTCGTCCCCGCGCTCGACGCGCTGGAGCACTCCTTCGGCGCGGCACGGGAGGCCGCGCTGCACGGCGCCCTGGCGACGACGCCGCTGCAGGCGCGTAAGGGCCGCGCCAGCTACCTGGGCGAGCGCAGCATCGGCCACCAGGACCCGGGCGCGACATCGGCGGCCCTCCTCTTCGAGGCGCTCGCGGAGACCGCGGAGGGCGACGACGCGCGGGAGGGCGGCCGTGGCTGACGGGCCGTCGGTCGGCATCGTGCTGGTCTCGCACAGCGGCCCCGTCGCCGAGGCGGTCGCCGCGCTCGCCACGGGCCTCGCGGGGGGCGTCGTGACCGCGCCGGTGGCCGCCGCCGGCGGAACGGAGGGCGGCGGGCTCGGCACCAGCGCGGCGCTGATCTCGGCGGCGGCCGCGCGGGTCGACCGCGGCGCGGGCGTCGCGGTCCTCGCCGATCTCGGCAGCGCGGTCCTCACCGTGAAGGCCCTGCTCGCCGAGGGCGACGCACTCCCGGACGCCGCGCGCCTGGTGGACGCGCCCTTCGTGGAGGGCGCGGTGGCGGCGGTGGTGACCGCGTCGGCCGGCGCCGACCTCGCCGCGGTCGAGGCGGCGGCGACCGAGGCGTACACCTACCGGAAAAGATGAGGCGTGACGGGGCGGCTCCTCATCCGGGCCGCCCCGTCGCCCGTACACCCCCTGCGAACTGCCGGGCCAGCGCGTCGCCCCGGGCGACCGCGGCCCGGTGGCTCTCGATCGGGGCGGCCTTGTGGCCCTTGAAGAAGATGTACGTGACGTCGGAGGCCGCGCCGCCCGTGCGCGGGTCGGGACTGATGCCGAGCGCCCGGGCCGCCGCGTACGACGCCTCGCCGATCAGGTCGGCGGGGCCGGTGTCGCCGACGACGGCGTAGAGCACCTGGTCGCGGTGGACGACGGCGGCGACGGTTCCGCCGGTGATGCCGTGCGCGGCGTGATTCCAGCGCCGGCTCGGTCCTGGTACGACGACGTAGGGCAGGCGCTCCGCGTTCAGATGGCGGCCGTCGGACTGCTGGTAGGTCGTGGCGTGGAGGAAGAGCGGGTCGGTGCGGCGGTTACAAGCCTTGGTCCGCTGCCCGTCGCAGTCGATGTCCATGTCGGCCTTCCAGAAGACCGTGTCCCGGGTTCCGCAGACGGGGACGTCCGCGCGGGCGTCGCCGTCGGTGCGGTATTTGCCCTTCGAGATCTGTCTGCACTTCTGTGTGTGCGCCAGCAGGTCGGCCGCTCGCACCGATCCCTCGTGGAGCGCCGGGCCCGCCGAACCTGCCGTGTTCCGGGGTGACTTGACGCCCGGGCGCGATGACAGTTGCTGCGCCGATGCGGGGAACGCGGCGGGGGCGAGCAGGGCGGCGCCGAGCGCGGCGACCAGGACCGCCGTCCCGTTGCGCACGGGCGAGAGCCTCGCGGGAAGAGACCGCGCGGGCAGGGACCTCACGGGAGAAGGCCTCACGGAAACAACCTTTCGCAGGGAGAACGGACGACTTGTTGACCAGATATCCCAATATGTGCGTCGGCCCATGCCCCCTCCGCCGATCACGGTCCGGACGGCGCACACCCCCGCCCCCTTGATGTGCCCTCGTCACCTGTGTCAAATAGGTCCGGACCAATGCCGTCGAGTGGAAGGCAGCACCGTGCGACGGACCCCCCATCCCGCCACCCCTCTCGCCCTGCTGGCCGCCATGACCGTGACCGCCGCCGCACTGGGCGGCTGCGCCTGGGGCGGCGGGGACGCCGAGGACACCGAGCCTCCGGCGGCACCCCGCGGCCTCACCGTCCAGGCGGGCAGCGCCACGACCGCCCACGTCATGTGGAATCAGGCCGTCGACGACACGGAAGTCACCGGGTACGAGGTGTACCGCGGCGCCAAGAAGGTGAAGCAGGTGCCGGGCAGGGAGCACATGGTGGACATCGTCGGCCTCAAGGCGTCCACCACGTACACCTTCACGGTGCGCGCCCGTGATGCCGAGGGGAATGTCAGCGAGGACAGCAGGCGGCTCTCGGTCACGACGCCCGCCGCTGCCGCCACGGACCACAAGGCCCCGACGCGGCCCGCACGTCTGACGGGCAAGGCCGAGGGAGACAGCTCGGCGATGCTCTCCTGGGAGAAGTCCTCGGACAACAAGCGCGTGGCCTCCTACGAGGTCTACCAGGGCGGCTCGAAGATCCACAGCGTGGGCGGAGGCCAGAGCGCGACGCTGGTCACCGGGTTGCGGCCGGGCACCGCCTACACCTTCACGGTCAAGGCGCGCGACGCCGCCGACAACTTCTCCCCCGCGAGCCCCGAGGTCCGCCTCACCACCGCGGCGGGCAAGGGCTCAGGGCCCGGGACCGCGCCGACGGACTTCCGCGCGCGCACGCACCGCGCGGACGGGGCGTACTACATCGACCTCTCCTGGACGCCGCCGCGCACCGGCGGCGCCGTGGCGGAGTACCAGATCCAACTGGACGGCCGCACCGCCACCTCGCTCGTCTTCGGCGGCACGGCACCGCCCGGCAAGGCCGAGCACAGCTTCTACATCGGCAGGAAGGCCGGGGAGCGGCACCGGGTGAGGGTCCGCCCCAAGCTCCCGGACGGCACCTGGGGCGGCTACTCGCCCGAACGGACCGTCACCACGGGCTGAACGGAGGCGCCCAGGCGGGCCCGACGGTGCGCCCGGTTCGGCGGTGCGGGCTTTCCGCGATTTCCGGCACCACTTCTGTCACTCTCGGACACAATCGGAGCTCTGCTCGCGCAACTCCCGTATCCGCATGGCTACTTGAGGGGTGCGCGAGACGGGAGCGGCGAAGGGTGGACGGGCATGAGGGAGTTGACGGACGTTGACGTGTGAGTGGGACTACATCGTGGTGGGTGCGGGGTCGGCCGGCTGTGTGCTGGCGGCCCGGCTGTCCGAGGATGGGGAGAGCCGGGTCCTGCTGATCGAGGCCGGCGGGGAGGACGGCAAGGCGGAGATCGCGGAGCCCACCGCCTGGCCCGCGCTCCAGGGCTCCGAGGTCGACTACGCCTACACCACGGTCCGGCAGACCGGCGCCGGCCGGGCCGCGCGGGCTTTCCCGCGAGGGCGGACGCTCGGCGGCTCGGGCGCCATCAACGGCCTCATCCATCTGCGCGGTCACCGCAACGACTACGACCGCTGGGCGGCCCTGGGGTGCACGGGGTGGGGCTTCGACGAGACCCTCCCGTACTTCCAGCGCATGGAGACGGTCCACGGCAAGGACCCCAAGTACCGAGGCACCGAAGGGCCGTTGCGTCCGGAGACCGCGCAGGAGGGCGGGCACCCCCTCTCCCAGGCCTTCGTCGACGCCGCGGCCGCGGCCGGGCACCCCCGGACCGACGACTTCAACGGAAGCGACCAGGAAGGCGTCGGCTGGCACGACTTGAACATCTCGTACGGGCGACGCCAGAGTGCCGCACACGCCTACCTCCACCCCGTCCGGGCCGACCGGCCCCACCTCACCGTCTCGACCGACTCCCGCGCGCTGCGCCTGCTCTTCGACGGCGACCGCTGCACCGGCGTGGAGATACGGCGGCACGGCGCCCTGCACACCGTCCGCGCGACGACCGAGGTGATCGTCAGCTGCGGGGCGGTCGACTCCCCGAGGCTCCTCCTGCTCTCCGGCATCGGCCCCGCCGATGAGCTGCGGCAGGCGGGCCTCACGGTCCGCCACGATCTGCCCGGTGTCGGCCGCAACCTGCACGACCACCCGCTGTGCCCCGTCGTCCACGAAGCCGGGCGCCCCCTGCCGCCCCCGCAGACCAGCCTCGCCGAGACGTCCCTGTCGTGGCGCAGCGACGCCGGCGCGCCCGGCCCGGACATGCAGCTGCTTTTCATCCACGCGCCGTACCACCCGCCGACGATGCCGGTCCCGGCCAACGGGTACACCCTGGCGGTGTCCACCGTGCCCGACAGCCGCGGCTCGATACGCCTGGCCGGTCCCGACCCGGCGACGCCGCCGCTGATCGACCCGGACTACCTGGGCCGGGAGTCGGACGTCCGGCGCATGCTGCGGGGCATCGGGACGGCACGGGAGATCGCGGCGGCGGCGCCCTTCACCCCGTGGCGCCCGCGCGAGGTGCTCCCCGGCCCTGACATCACCGACGAGGCCGGGCTGCGCGGGTACCTCGCCGCGGCCGTGGGCCCGTACTTCCACCCGGTGGGCAGCTGCGCGATGGGGACGGGGCCCGACGCGGTCGTGGCGCCGGACCTGACCGTGCACGGCCTCCGGGGTCTTCGGGTGGTGGACGCCTCGGTCATGCCGACGATCGTCTCGGCCAACACGAACACGGCGACCGTCATGATCGCGGAGAAGGCCGCCGACCTGATCCGGGGATGCGGCACGCCACCCGCGGCAGGCCCGGAACCCGGCCGCGCCGTCTGACACCCTCACAGGTCGTCGAGACCCTCGAACGGCTCGGGCAGCGCGGGCGACGGGCTACGGAACGGCGGCCGCCCGCTCGGTCAGGAGCGCCGCCGCGCGTCGGCACCAGTCGCGGGTCTCCCGTTCGAAGGCGAGCCCGCGCAGACAGGTGAGGTAGGGGCCGACGCGCTCGCCGGTGCGCAGGAAGTCGTCCTCGTCCGCGTCGCCCCGCAGCCGTACGAGGAGCTTCTCCAGGACCTCGGTCTTCGCGTCGGCCACCGCGGCGCGCTCCGTGAGCTGTTCGATCACCGGTGCGGCGGCGACTCCGTCGACGGCCTGCACCTTGACCAGCAGGTCGTCGCGGATGAAGGACGGCTTCGCGGCGCGGGCGGCGAACCGCTCCATCTCCGCGAGGCCTTCGTCGGTGACCGTGAACAGGCGCTTGTTGGGCCGGCCCTCCTGGACCACCTCCCGCCCGGTGACGAGGCCCTCGGTCTCCAGCCTGGTCAGCTCGGCGTAGAGCTGCTGGGGCAGTGCGTGCCAGAAGTTGGCCACGCCGATGTCGAAGCCCTTGGCCAGCTGATAGCCGCTGTATTCGCCGTCCAGCAGTGCCGCGAGCACCGCGTGCCGCAGAGCCATCGTCCGGTTCCCCTTCCCTTCCGCCGCCTCGCCCCCTCATCATAGTCATGCATGTGACTACTCAGATTCATGACTATGGCGCCACGGTGCGCCGCCACAGGATTTCGGGAGGAACCATGACGCGAACCACGACGCATCCCACGGCCGCACGCTTCCGCGCCGTCGTCGAGCAGCGCGACCTCGGCGCGCTGGAGGAACTGTTCACGCCGGACATCCGCTTCTACAGCCCGGTGAAGTTCACACCGTTCGAAGGCCGCCCCATGGTGCTCGGCCTCTTCGGTGTCCTGCTGCGGACATTCGAGGACTTCCGGTACGTCGGCGGGTACGCGGGCGAGGCGCAGACCAGTGCCGACGGCACCGTGGCGGAGTCGGACGTCCTGCTGTTCCGCACCACCGTGAACGGGAAAGAGGTCCACGGCATCGATCTGCTGCACTTCGACGAGGAGGGGCGGATCAAGGAGTTCACCGTGATGGTCCGCCCGCAGTCCGCGGTGCACGCCCTCGGGCAGGCGGTACACGCGGGCCTCGTCGAAGCCGGTCTGGTCCCCGCCCCGCAGTGACCTTCCCCGGTGGCACCGCTCTGCGCCGGACGAAGGACTCCGTCACCTGCCCGGCCGCCGTCCGCATGCGAACGCCGCTCGCGCCACGTTGGCTCGTCGTCAGGTAGCACGGGCGATATCCCCGACTCTCGGCGGCGCATGGGTTGTACCGCCTCCCGTGCCACCGGAGGGCAGACTCATGCGTACTACTCAGATAGGTGTCCGCGCCGGCCTGACGGTCGTCGCCGCCGCGCTGCCGCTGGTCCTGGGTGCTCCGTCGGCGTTCGCGGGCGGCGATCTCACCGTCACCGCCACCGGATCCACCGTGCGGGCCACCACCACCGCGTGCGGCTCCGGCGGCGGCACGGCCTCACTGATGGGCGGCGCCAACGCGAGCTTCGCCGGAGGCCGCCAGGTGGAGCTGACGAACGACAGCGCCACCTGGCAGAACGTCAGCGCCGGCACCTACACCGTGCTCGTCACCTGCAAGGACGGCTCGTCGGCCGGACCTCGGACCGTCACCGTCGGCGCCGGGCCGACGGCCTCCTCGACGACCGCGCCCGCGCGCGGCGTCCGCGGCGGACTCGGGGGCGGAACCGAGGACCGGGGCACGCTCACGCTCGTCACCGGCGGGGCCCTGGTGGCCGCGGCCGCGACCGGCGGTGTCTGGTACCTGCGCCGCCGGGGAGCCGCCGGCCGTTCCTGACCGGCACCGTCGACTGCCGCCCACCGGCCAGCACCAGGGGTGGGCGGCAGTCGCGTGGCGGAGGGTGACGCCCGCACTCCACGCACCCTTGCCCGCCCCACTGAACCGCCTTACCGTCCTCCCAGCCGACAGGGAGGGCGCGTTCATGCCACGACCGCTCAGCGTTCAGCTCTACTCCGTGCGCGATCAGCTCGCCGCCGACCGGGAGGGGACGCTGCGCCGCCTCGCCTCTCTGGGGTACGGCGCCGTGGAGGCGTACGACGTGCTCGGCGACCCGAAGGGGCTGCGGCGGATCGTCGACGATCTCGGGCTCACCGTGTCCGGCACGCACGCCGTGCAGCTGCTCGGCCCGGACCCCGGAGCCGTGCTCGACGCGGTGGCGGCCCTGGGGACCGGCTTCGCGATCGTGCCCGCGGGCATCCCGCCCGGGGAGTTCACCTCGCGCGACGGACTCGCGCGGGCCGCCGACCGGCTCAACTCCCTTGCGGCGCTTGCCGAACGGCACGGCATACGCATCGGCTACCACAACCACTGGTGGGAGATCGAGCCCCGCTTCGACGAGGGAGAAGCGGGGCTCCTGCACGCCGTCGAGGTACTCGCCGAACTCCTCGACCCCGCCGTGTTCCTGGAGATCGACACCTACTGGGCGGCGGTCGGCGGCGCCGAGGTGCCGGGGCTCCTTCGCCGCCTCGGCGATCGGGTGCGGGCCCTGCACCTCAAGGACGGCCCCGGCACCAAGGAGGACCCGAACGTCGCGGTCGGCGGCGGCACCATGCCGGTGCCTCAGATCCTCGCCGCCGCGCCGGACGCCTGGCGGATCGTCGAGTTCGACTCCTGCGCGGACGACGCCGACACCCTGTTCGCCGGGCTCGCCGCCAGCCGCACCTACCTCGCCTCCTTGGAGACGGCGTGAACCCGGCCCCCGTGGGCTCGGGCCCCGTCGGCGTCGCCGTCGTCGGCGCGGGCGTCATCAGCGCCGAGTACCTGCGTACGCTGAGCCGCTTCCCGGACGTCCGGGTCGTGGCCGTCGCCGACCTCGACGAGGAGCGGGCGGTCGCCGCGGCCCGCACGCACGGCATACCCGAGGCGGGCGGCCCCGCGTCGGTGCTCGCCCTGCCCGAGGTCGAGCTCGTCGTCAACCTCACCGTGCCCGCGGCGCACGCGCAGGTGGCGGCGGCCGCCCTGCGCGCCGGAAAGCACGTCTACGGAGAGAAACCCATCACGCTCGCGCCCACGGAGGCGGAGAAGCTGCTCGCCGAGGCGTCGGAGCGCGGGCTGCGCGTGGGCAACGCGCCGGACACGTTCCTCGGGGCGGGCCTGCAGTCGGCGCTGCGGGCGGTGGCCGCCGGGCACATCGGCGTGCCGGTGGCAGCGGCGACGGTGACACAGGGCCCCGGGCCCGAGGCCTGGCACCCCGATCCGGCGTTCTTCTACCAGCCGGGCGCGGGACCGCTCTTCGACCTCGGGCCGTACTACCTGACCGCGCTCGTCGCCCTGTTCGGCAGCGTCTGCGAGGTGGCCGCGACGACGGCACGCGCGCGCGAGGAGCGCGTCGTCGGGTCGGGGCCGAAGGCGGGGCAGGCGTTCCCCGTCGACGTGCCGACGCATGTGTCGTCGCTCATCGTGTTCGCCTCCGGCGTACGGGCCGCCTCGACGTTCAGCTTCGACTCGGCGCTGCGCCGCACCCGCTTCGAGATCACCGGGACCGAGGGCACGCTCGCGGTGCCCGACCCGAACACGTTCGGCGGTCCGCTGAAGCTGCTGCCGGGCGGCGGCGACGAGTGGCGCGAACTGCCCGTACGGGGGCGGACCGACGGGCGCGGCCTCGGCGTCGTCGACATGGCGCGCGCCCTGCGCGGCGGCGTCCCCCACCGGGCGTCCGGCGCGCTCGCCCTGCACGTCCTGCAGACGATGACGGCGATCACGCACTCGGCGCGGCGCTCGGAGTTCCTGCCGCTCGCCACGCAGCTCGTGCCGCCGGAGCCGCTGCCGCAGGAGTGGGACCCGGGGGAGGCGACGCTGGGGAACGGAAGCGACACCGCCTGATGACGTTCCCACGTGTGGTGAGACGTCGCGCATCCGGCAGTCGTGCCCGGACACCCACACGGCGCCGTATCCGCTACGGCGCCCCGAGTTCCTCGATCGCCCGCGTCAGCCACTGCGTCCAGAACGTCTCCAGGTCGATGCCGGCGCGCAGCACCACATGGCGCAGCCGGTCCTCGACGGCGTCCTTCCCGGGCGGGAAGTCCCGCCGCTCGATCTCCTCGTACTCGGCCAACTGGCGCCGGTGCAGGTCGAGATGGCGGTGCAGGTCCTCCTGGATGCCTTCCGTGCCGACCACCGCCGCGGCGCGCAGACGCAGCAGCAGGGTGTCGCGCAGCGGCTTCGGGTCCTGGCTCGCGGCCGTCCAGCGGGCCAGTTCGGCGCGGCCCGCGGCCAGGACCTCGTACTCCTTCTTCTGTCCGCGCGTGGCCCCCTGCTGCGGCAGCGCGCGGATGGCCCCGTCGCGCTCAAGCCTGCCCAGCTCGCGATAGATCTGCTGGTGCGTGGCCGACCAGAAGTAGCCGATCGACTTGTCGAACCTGCGGGTCAGTTCCAGGCCCGACGACGGTTTCTCCAGGAGGGCGGTGAGGATCGCGTGCGGGAGTGACATGGGCCAATCCTAGGGACGGGGGCGGCCCCCTCTCACAGCGCCGCGGCCAGCTCCGTGCCCTGCTTGATGGCGCGCTTGGCGTCCAGCTCGGCGGCGACGTCCGCGCCCCCGATGAGGTGCGCGGCGATCCCGGCGGCGGCGAGTTCCTCGTGCAGGTCGCGGCGCGGTTCCTGTCCCGAGCAGAGCACGACGGTGTCGACCGGGATCACGGACGACTCCCCCTCGACGGTGATGTGCAGGCCCGCGTCGTCGATCAGGTCGTAGCTCGCGCCGGCCACCATCGCGACGCCGCGGTGGCGCAGTTCGGTGCGGTGGATCCAGCCGGTGGTCTTACCGAGGCCCTTGCCGACCTTGGACGTCTTGCGCTGCAGCAGATGGACGGTGCGCGGCGGCGTCGGCCGCTCGGGCTTGGTCAGTCCGCCGCGCTCGCGGTAGTCCATGTCGACGCCCCACTGCCGGAAGTACGTCGCCGGGTCCAGGCTCGCCTTCTCGCCGCCGTCGGTGAGGAACTCGGCGACGTCGAAGCCGATGCCGCCCGCGCCGATGATCGCGACCCGCTCCCCCACCGGCACCTCGCCGCGCAGGACGTCGAGGTAGCCGACGACGCTGGGGTGGTCGATGCCCGGGATCTCCGGGACGCGGGGGGTGACGCCCGCGGCGACGACCACCTCGTCGTACGCGGCCTCCGCGAGCTCGTCCGCGGTGACGACGGTGTTCAGCCGGACGTCGACGCCGCGCAGTGCGAGCTGGGTGCGGAAGTAGCGCAGGGTCTCGTCGAACTCCTCCTTGCCCGGCACCTTGCGGGCGACGTTGAGCTGGCCGCCTATCTCGGCGGCCGCGTCGAAGAGGGTGACGTCATGGCCCCGCTCGGCCGCCGAGACGGCGAAGGCGAGACCTGCGGGCCCCGCGCCGACGACGGCGATGCGCTTCTTGGCGCGGGTCGGCGAGAGCACGAGCTCGGTCTCGTGGCAGGCACGCGGGTTCACCAGGCAGGAGGTGATCTGCAGGTTGAAGGTGTGGTCCAGGCAGGCCTGGTTGCAGCCGATGCACGTGTTGATGGTCTCGGGCCGCTCGTCCCTCGCCTTGGCGACGAAGTCGGGGTCGGCCAGGAGCGGGCGGGCCAGGGACACCATGTCGGCGGCGCCGTCGGCGAGCAACTGCTCGGCGATCTCCGGGGTGTTGATGCGGTTGGTGGTGACGAGCGGCACGGAGACCTCGCCCATGACCTTCTTCGTGACGAAGGTGTACGCGCCGCGCGGCACCGACGTCGCGATGGTGGGGATGCGCGCCTCGTGCCAGCCGATGCCGGTGTTGATGATCGTGGCGCCCGCGGCCTCGATCTCCTTCGCGAGGTGGACGACCTCTTCGAGGGTCGAGCCGCCGGGGACGAGGTCCAGCATGGAGAGGCGGTAGACGATGATGAAGTCCGCGCCGACGCGTTCGCGCGTGCGGCGGACGATCTCGACGGGGAAGCGGATACGGTTTTCGTAGGCGCCGCCCCAGCGGTCGGTGCGCCGGTTGGTGGGGGCCGCGATGAACTCGTTGATCAAGTACCCCTCGGAGCCCATCACTTCGACGCCGTCGTAGCCGGCGAGCTTGGCGAGCTCGGCGGCGCGCACGAAGTCCTCGATGGTCTCCTCGACCTCGTCGTCGGTGAGCTCACGGGGCACGAAGGGGCTGATGGGCGCCTGGATCGGGCTCGGCGCGACCAGCTTGTCGTGGTAGGCGTACCGGCCGAAGTGCAGGATCTGCATCGCGATCTTGCCGCCCGCGGCGTGCACGGCCGCCGTGACGGCGGCGTGCTCCGCGGCCTCCGCCTCGGTGGTCAGCTTGGCGCCGCCGTCCCAGGGGCGGCCCACCTCGTTCGGGGCGATGCCGCCGGTGACGATGAGGCCGACGCCGCCCCGCGCGCGGGTCGCGTAGAACTCCGCCATCCGCTCGAAGCCGTTCGGGGCCTCTTCGAGGCCCACGTGCATGGAGCCCATCAGGACCCGGTTGGGCAGGGTGGTGAAGCCCAGGTCGAGCGGGTTCAGCAGGTTCGGGTAACGGCTCATGCGGCCCCTCCGTACGCGGTGTCTACAGGACAGTTGTAGACCAGGCACCGAGCCTTATGCAACTAGTTGCATAAGATGGATCCCCGGGCGGCTTCCCGGCGGCTCAGCGTGATGTCCGAATCCCGCCAGCCGCGCTCGCGCGCGCGACGCAGACTGGTCCGTGTCAGCAAGGAGAACCGCACGGAACGCGGCACGACCGAGGAGAGTCCGATGACCGTCTACACGACGATCGACAGCCCGCTGGGCGAGCTGCTGCTGGTGGGCGAGGAGTCGGCCACCGCCACGGGCGGCACCGCCCTGACCTCGCTGTCCCTGCCGGGCCAGAAGGGCGGCGCCGTCGTCCTGGACGGCTGGACGCGCGACGAAGAGGCGTTCGAGACGATCGCCGCGCAGCTGCGTTCGTACTTCTCGGGGAACTTGACCCACTTCGACATCGAGTACTCCACGGGGGCGGGCACCGAGTTCCAGCGCAAGGTCTGGGACGCCCTGGACACCGTCCCCTACGGCACCACGACCACCTACGGACGGCTCGCCGAGCAGCTCGGCCTCTCACGCGCCGCGGTCCGCGCCCTGGGCACCGCCATCGGCCGCAATCCGCTGCTCGTCGTGCGCCCGTGCCACCGGGTGATCGGCGCCGACGGCTCCCTGACCGGGTACGCGGGCGGCCTGGAGAGCAAGCGGCGGCTCCTCGACCTGGAGTCGGCGTGACCGCCACCGCACGGGGCCTCGGCGCGGTGGTCGGCGCGGCGGGCCGGACCACCCGTCCGAAGGGCCCTAGCCCAGACCGCTCACGCGCAAGGTGATGTTCAGCCGTCCGGTGAGGCCGAGCTCCGGTGGCGCGGTGCCGGGGAGCACCCGCGGCACCCCGTGGTAGGCGAGGCGCGACGGACCGCCGAAGACCACCAGATCGCCGCTGCGCAGCTCGACGTCCGTGTACGGCTTCGTGCGCGTGCGCGTGTTGCCGAAGCGGAAGACACCCGTGTCGCCGAGGCTCAGCGACACCACGGGGGCGTCGGACTTCTCGTCGCTGTCGCGGTGCATGCCCATCCGCGCGTCGGCGTCGTAGAAGTTGACGAGGGCGATGTCGTACGCCTCCCCGACGGTGTGACCGGCCGCTTCGGCCGCGCCGCGGCCCAGCTCGGCGAGGGCGGCAGGCATCGGCTTCACCGGGGCGCCGTCCCCGTCGACCACGGTGCGCGCGTAGCCGTACGGGTACCAGTGCCAGCCCAGGCAGAACTGCCGGGCCGTCATCGCGCCGCCCCCGGGAGTCCTGACGAGCCGCAGCCCGGCGGGCGGCCTGGCCCACGCGCGGCACGCCGCCACGAGCCGCAGCTGCTCCTCGGGCGTCAGCCAGTGCGGCAGGTGCACCGCACCCGGGCCGAGGACGGTCCGGGTGCGGGGGAACAGCTCGTCGGCCGGTGCCATGCGCCTCCTCGCGGCTCGGGCCTGGCTCAGAAGTGCCAGGCCCAGTCGGCGACCTCGGGGAGATCCGTGCCGTGCTCGCGGATCCAGCTGTGGTGGCGGGTGCGGACGTCCGCCATCGTCTGGCGTACGGCGGTGGCGCGCACGGCCAGGCCGGGGACGCGGTCGATGACGTCCATGACGAGGCGGTAGCGGTCCAGGTCGTTGCGGACGACCATGTCGAAGGGCGTGGTCGTCGTACCGGCCTCCTTGTAGCCGCGCACGTGCAGGTGGGCGTGCCCGCTCCGGCGGTAGGCGAGACGGTGTACGAGCCACGGATAGCCGTGGTACGCGAAGATCACCGGCTTGTCGCGGGTGAAGAGCGCGTCGTACTCGGAGTCCGCCATGCCGTGCGGGTGTTCTTCCTGGGGCATCATGCGGGCGATGTCGACGACGTTGACGACGCGCACGGCGAGCTCGGGCAGGTGCTCGCGCAGCAGCGCAGCGGCGGCGACGACCTCCTGTGTGGGCACGTCACCCGCGCAGGCCAGGACCACGTCCGGGTCCCGCGTGCCGTCGTCGGTCCCGGCCCACTCCCAGATGCCCGCGCCGCGTGCGCAGTGCGCGCGGGCCTCGTCGAGGGTGAGCCAGTCGAAGCAGGGCTGCTTGCCGGCGACGACGACGTTCACGTAGTCACGGCTCTGCAGGGCGTGCTCGGTCACGGACAGCAGGGTGTTGGCGTCCGGCGGCAGGTAGACCCGTACGACGTGCGGGCTCTTGTTGAGCACGTGGTCGACGAAGCCGGGGTCCTGGTGCGAGAAGCCGTTGTGGTCCTGGCGCCACACATGCGAGGTGAGCAGGTAGTTCAGGGACGGCACGGGCGCGCGCCAGGGCAGGGCGCGCGACGTCTTCAGCCACTTGATGTGCTGGTTGACCATCGAGTCGATGATGTGGACGAACGCCTCGTAGCACGAGAACAGACCGTGGCGCCCGGTGAGCGTGTACCCCTCCAGCCAGCCCTGGCAGAGGTGTTCCGAGAGGACCTCCATGACCCGGCCGTCGCGGGCGAGGTGCTCGTCGGTGTCGAGGGTGCGGGCCTGCCAGGCCTTGCCCGTGGCCTCGTAGAGCGCGCCGAGCCGGTTGGACTCGGTCTCGTCCGGGCCCACCACCCGGAAGTCGCGGCGGTCGGCGGTGTCGGCCATGACCTGCTCGAGGAGGCCGCCGGTGACCCGGGTCGGCTCGTGCAGGGTGGTGCCCGGCTTGTCGACGGTGACGGCGAACCTCTCCAGCGGCGGCAGGGGCAGCGGGCGGGTGAGCCGGCCGCCGTTGGCGTGCGGGGTGGCGCCGAGGCGGCGCTCGCCCTCGGGCATGCAGGAGCGGATCCGGCGGGTGGGGCTCCCGTCGGCGTCGAAGAGTTCGCGCGGGCGGTACGAGAGCAGCCACTCCTCCAACTGCCGCAGGTGGTCGGGGTTGTCGCGGACGCCGGCCAGCGGCACTTGGTGCGCGCGCCAGGTGCCCTCGACGGGCTGCCCGTCCACGGTCTTCGGCCCGGTCCAGCCCTTGGGCGTGCGCAGCACGATCACGGGCCAGCGCGGGCGGCCGTCCGAACCGCCGCCGCGGGCCGTCCGCTGGATGGCGGCGATGCTGTCGAGTGCCCGGTCCATGGCCTCGGCCATCGCCTGGTGGACGGTGAGGGGGTCATCGCCGCTCACGTACACGGGCTCGTGGCCGTAGCCCCTGAGCAGCGCGTCGAGTTCGTCCTCGGGCAGCCGGGCGAGGACGGTCGGGTTGGCGATCTTGTAGCCGTTGAGGTGGAGGACCGGCAGGACGGCGCCGTCGTGGACGGGGTCGAGGAACTTGTTGGCGTGCCAGGACCCGGCCAGTGGCCCGGTCTCCGCCTCGCCGTCACCGATCACGCAGGCGACCAGCAGATCGGGGTTGTCGAGCGCCGCGCCGTAGGCGTGCGCGAGCGAGTAGCCGAGCTCGCCGCCCTCGTGGATCGAACCCGGCGTCTCGGGCGCCACGTGGCTCGGCACGCCGCCGGGGAAGGAGAACTGGCGGAAAAGCTTCGCCATGCCCTCCGCGTCCCGCGTCACGTCGGGGTAGATCTCGCTGTACGAGCCCTCGAGCCAGGAATTGGCGAGCACCGCAGGGCCGCCGTGGCCGGGGCCCCAGATGCACAGCGCGTCCAGGTCGCGTTCCTTGATGACCCGGTTGAGGTGCGTGTGGACGAAGTTGAGGCCGGGCGAGGTGCCCCAGTGGCCGAGGAGCCGCGGCTTGATGTGCTCGGGCCGCAGCGGCTCCGTCAGCAGGGGGTTGCTCATCAGGTAGATCTGACCGGCGGCCAGGTAGTTGGCGGCACGCCAGTGGGCGTCGAGCGCCTCCAGGTGGTCCTTTGCCAGGGCTGCCACGGGCTTCTCTCCTCGCAAGATCGGGGACGTACGACCGGTTCGGGGTACGGCGGAGCGCTGCGCGGGTTCCACGGGAGCGGCGGGTCAGTCGTGCGGGAGGCGGCCCGTCCTTCGTGGGCACGCCGGCCGTGCGGCACGGCCGGCACCGCCCCCAGCACATCAGCCGTGCGGGGCGGCCGCCACCGGGCGGGGACCTCAGTGTCCGCTCTTCACCGCCCGCAGCAGCACGAACTTCGGGTCGCTCGCCACGACCTCCGCGTTGCCGAAGAGCCCCCGGAGCTTCACGTGGTAGCCGAGGTGGCGGTTGCCGATGACCCAGAGCTCGCCGCCGGGGCGAAGGGCGGCGCGGGCACCGGTGAACATGCGGCGGGCGGTCGCGCCGGTCGTGGCCTGGTGGCTGTGGAAGGGCGGGTTGTTCAGGACGAGGTCCACCGTCCCCTCGGGCACGGCCGCGAGCGCGTCACCGGCCACGAAGTGGGCCTTGGCGTCCTCGGCGGCGTTGGCCCGGAAGGTGGCCTCGGCGGAGGCCACGGCCTGGAACGACTCGTCGATGAAGGTGACCGTGGCGTCCGGGTCCGCGACCGAGGCCGCGGTGCCGAGCACCCCGTTGCCGCAACCGAGGTCGACGACATGGGCGCCGCCCCGGGCACGCGGCAGGTGCTTGAGGAAGAAGCGGGTGCCGATGTCGAGCCGGTCGGCGCAGAAGACGCCCGCGTGGTTGACGACGGTCAGACCGGCGCCTGCTCCCGAGTCGGCGGGCAGCACGTACCTGCCCGGCCAGGGGCTGGGACCCGCCGCGCGCGCCGGGTCCGGCGTGCTGAAGACGAGCCGCGCCTTCTGCCGGGCAAGCGACGTCCTGGTCGGCCCGATGATCCTCTCGAAGAGCTCGAGGGTCGAGGTGTGGATCTCGGTCACCATGCCGGTGCCGACGACGACGGTGCCCTCGTGCACGGCGGGCGCGATCCTGTGCAGCTGGTCCTCCAGGAGCGCGAGGCTCTTCGGCACGCGGACCAGGAGCACGTCGACGCGGGCGGGCGGCGCGTCCCTCGTCGTCAGGAGCCGCGCCGCGTCCGGCGCGTGCCCCGCTCGCGCGAGGTTGGCCCGGGTGGCCTGCTGCGCGAGGAAGGAGTCGGTGATCTGCACGGGTACGCGCGCGTGCCCGGCGAGAACAGTGGTCAGGGCGCCCCACCGGTCGCCGACGACGGCCACGGTTGTGGGTTCGGGTCCGGAGAGGTCGACGGCCGCGCCCCCCTCCTCCCCCGCCAGGTGCCGCAGCAGATAGGCGTCGGCCGCCGACCAGGCGCGCAGCTGGTCGCGAGGGTCCGCCGGGAAACGGGTGAGGTCGTACGCGCCCCATGACGTGCTCAAACGGTTCATCGTGCCTTCAGGCTAACGGAGAGCGTCTTCTGTTCCACGATCGGCACAGACCCGCGGCCCCGGCGCCACTACCGTCGAACCCATGATCGTATGGCTCAACGGAACCCACGGCGCGGGCAAGACGACGACCAGTGCGCTCGTGCAGCAACTCCTCCCCGACTCACGGGTGTTCGACGCCGAGAAGGTCGGCGAGACACTCATGGACATCACGCCGGGGCTGCCCTGGACGGGCAACTTCCAGCACTGGCCGCCGTGGCGGCCCCTCGTCGTCGAGACGGCCCGCCAGGTGCTCGACTACACCGGCGGCACCCTGGTGATGCCGATGACCGTCCTGGTCGAGCAGTACTGGCGCGAGATCAGCTCGGGCCTCGCCCAACACACCATCCCTGTACGGCACTTCGTCCTCCACGCCGACGAGGACACCCTCCGCGGCCGCATCGCGGGCGACTCACCCCTGCCCTCACCCTTCCGCCTCGCGCATCTCGAGCCGTACGCCGAGGCGGCCCGCACCTGGCTGCACGCCGAGGCCGAGGTCGTCGACACGACGCACCTGACCCCCGCCCAGGCCGCGCTGCGGATCGTGGAGGCCGTCAAAGACTGAGGCCCGGCTCCTCGAAGAGGGGGGTTACGGCCGCGTCGTACGGCAGGGTCGAGAGCGCGTCCGCGTAGCCCCGGTCCACCGCCTGCCGCCGGCGCTCGGCGTGCGGCCCCGCGGCCAGTCGCGCCGCCAGCTTCTCGTGCGCCTCGGTGACCGCCGCGGCGGTCGCCCGCCAGTCGGCGTCGTCCGGTACGCGGGCCAGCTCCACACAGTGCGGCTCCGCGCCCTCGGCCAGCGCGGCGGCGGCGGCCCGGTCGTGGCCGTCGAGGAGCAGCCAGCCGTCCAGGAAGGAGACCCACCACAGCAGGACGGGGGCGAGGGTGCCCTCCCGGGCATGCTTGCGGCACGCCTTCACGTGCGGATCGTCCGGCGCCGGGAGCGGGCGCAGCGGCAGCACGCCGTGCCAGCCGCCCCCGCAGAGGAGTTCCAGGGTCGCGTCCGGCCAGTTGCGGACGAGGTCGCCGCCCCAGATCCCCGGCGCGAACGTCGGGCGCGGGCGCAGGCTCCAGCGCCCGCGGTGCAGCGGCCCGTACGCCGTGTTCTCCAGCCACCGCGCGTACCGGTGGGGCCAGTCGCCACCGGTGCGCATGGTCGCGGCGGACAGGGGCGGCAACGGTGAGTGATAGCCGGGCAGGCGTCGCAGCCGCAGGTCACGGCAGCAGCCCTCGCCCTCCGACCGTGCTTCGATCAGCGCCCGCTCCCCCTGGCGCAAGACCCACCCGCGGTCCTCCGTCGCCGCGAACCGCAGCGGGGGCCGGGTGGGCCCGCCGTCGCTCACGTGGTCGCCGCGTACGCCGCCGTCACGCACGCCGTCGTCACGCACGTCGCCGTCACGCACGTCGTCGTCGCGTACGTCGTCGTCGCGTACGTCGTCGTCGCGTACGTCCAGGACGAGTCCGCCTCCGGGAAGCAGTTCCCGGCGCGCGCCCGAGGGTCGGTTCACCGCTCGGGCGTGGGCTCGAACCAGGTGGGGGCCTCCGCCATCGCCTGCTTGATCCGGAACAGGGAGAACTCGTGCAGCCGGGGCAGCGCGTCCACGTCGAACCACGCCACTTCCAGCGACTCGTCGTCATTGACCCGGGCCTCGCCGCCGACGGCACGGCAGCGCAGGGTGATGTCCATGTACTGGCAGTTGTCGCCGTTGTCGTAGGTGACCGGTTCCAGCGCCTGCACCAGGACGACGCGCTCGGGCACGCAGTGCACGGCCGTCTCCTCGTACACCTCGCGCACCGCGCACTCCGCGGGCTGCTCACCGGGTTCCGGGATGCCTCCGATCACCGACCACCTGCCGTTGTCGGAGCGCCGCCCGAGCAGCACCCTCCCCTCGTCGTCGAAGACGATGGCGGTGACCCCGGGGAGCCAGAGAAGCTGCTGGCCGGCGTCGGCCCGGATCGTGCGGATGAAATCAGGAGTAGCCATGCGCCGACCCTAACGGCGCCCCGCCACCGCCCGGGGCGTGACCTGTCTACCGCGCCGCCGCCACCCGCCGGCTCCGTACCGCCGACGTCACAGCCCAGCCGAGCCCGCCCGCGGCGATCAGCACCAGGATGCCCTCGGGCAGGGGGCCGAGCCGGGTGGCGGGGGTCCGCGACGAGCGCAGCGGGACCTCCTCGACGAGGGAGTCGGCGGTGTACCAGGTCGTCTTCGCCCTGACCTTGCCGTCCGGCATGATCACGGCGCTGACGCCGCTGGTCACCGGCACCGCGACGGCGCGGCTGTGCTCGACCGCGCGGATCCGGGACATGGCGAGCTGCTGATAGGTCATCTCGCTGCGGTCGAAGGTGGCGTTGTTGCTGGGCACCGAGATGATCTGCGCGCCGTGGGTGACAGTGTCGCGCACGGCCCAGTCGAAGGCTGCCTCGTAACAGGTCGCGATGCCCACCCGGGCGCCGGCCATGGTGAAGACGCCGGGCTCGGTGCCGCGGCTGAAGTCCTGGCGCACCTTGTCCACGTCGCTGCTGAAGGAGCTGATGAGGGAGCGCAGCGGGATGTACTCGCCGAAGGGCTGGATCTGGCGCTTGTCGTAGGTGTCCGTCGGGCCCTTCTTGGGGTCCCAGAGGATCTGCTCGTTGTAGAGCTTGCCGTCCTCGCGCTCGACTACGCCGCCGATGGAGACCGGCACCCCGATCGCCGCGACCGCGCGCTCGATCGCGCGGCGCGCCTCGGGGTCGGTGAAGGGGTCCACGTCGGAGGAGTTCTCCGGCCACAGGACCAGGTCCGGGCGCTCGGCCCTGCCCGCCTTCACCTCGGCGGCGAGGCGCTCGGTCTCGCGCACGTGGTGGTCGAGGACGGCACGGCGCTGCGCGTTGAAGTCGAGTCCCGCGCGCGGGACGTTGCCCTGGACCGCGGCGATGGTCGCGGTGCCGTCCTCCGCCTTGTCGCTGACGAGCGGACGCGCGGCGAAAGCACCGGCCACGGGGATCAGGACGCTGAGCACCGCGGCGGCGGCAGCACCGCGGCGCACGGCCCCGGCGCCGCGTGCCTCGCGGACCCGGTGGACGATCTCGTACAGCCCGAAGCCGCACAGGACGACCGCGAAGCCGAGCACAGGAGTGCCGCCGAGCGCGGCGAGCGGCAGGAAGACGCCGTCCGCCTGGCCGAAGGCGATCTTGCCCCAGGGGAAGCCGTTGAAGGGCACGCGTGCGCGTGCCGCCTCACCCGCGATCCACAGGGCCGCCGCCCAGAGGGGGTAGCCGGGCAGTCGCGAGACGGCCGCGATGCCCGCGCCCACCAGGGCGACGAAGACCGCCTCGACGGCGGCGAGCGCCAGCCACGGGCCGGGGCCCACCTCGACGCCGGTCCACACCAGGAGCGGCAGCAGGAAGCCGAGGCCGAAGAGGTAGCCGAGACCGAGGCCCGCCTTCCAGGTGCGGCCGTGCAGACACCACGCGAGGAGCCCGAAGGCCGGGAGCGCAAGCCACCACAGGGTGCGGGGCGGGAAGCTTACGTAGAGCAGGCTTCCGGAGAGGGCCGCCACTGCGGCGGGCACGAGCCGTCGCAGGACGCGCACGCCGCGTGCGACCTGCGGGGTCTGCGGATCGAGCGAGTCCGGCTCGTCTACGGGAGTGGTGGTGGCGGTCACCCGGGGAGTGTACGGCGCGTCACCTGGGGCCCGACAGCTCGGTCGGGCGGTACGGCGGGGCCCGGCACGGGAGCGTCCGCCGTATCGTTCCTGCACAACTGGCTCCGAACCGGGGCGTCAGCCGTTAACGTGTGGCCGGGTCCCTGACACCGGCCGGTGCACGCCCTCGTGGAGCGGTCCTGCCGGTGGGGGTCCGTCAACACCGGGGGGCGACGGGGTGGGATCTACGGGGACAGCTGTGTCGGCCGGTCCGGCAGCGGCGCCGGAACGACGGAGTGCGTCCGACGCGACGGGCGGGGCGCTGCTCGGCGCGTGCGCCGCCTGGGCACTGATCACCGCGGGCGTGCACGGGGGCAGCCCCGAGGGCATGCTCCTCGCGGTACTCGCCGTGGCCGCCGGTTATGCGGGCGGGCGCATCTGCGGAGCGCTGCTCCCGGTCGCCGCCCCCTGTGCGGGGGCGCTCGCGGGACTCGGGTTCGCCGTGAGCGCGCCGCGTCTCGCGCTCACCCCCTCCTCCCCGCTCGGCCACGCCGGCGCCACGGCCGCCCTGCTGACCCTCTCGGCCGGCGCGGCCTGCTGCGCGGCGTGGGCGGCCCACACTCCGTCGGCCCGCCTCGCGCTGCGACTGCTCGCCGCGGGAGTCGCGGTCACCGCGGCGGTGCTCGGCTCGCCGGTCGGGTGCGCGGGCGCCACCGTGGTGCTGCTCTGCTCGCTCGCGGCGGCCCGGGTGCGCAACAGGACGCTCGGCATCGCCGGACTCGCGGCCGCGGCGGTGCTGATCACCGGCGTCTTCCTGGCGGTGGCCGACGACGCGCTGCCGGACGGTCTGACGGCGCCCCTTGAGGGCACGCTCGGACAGCACCGGGTGCTGCTCTGGCAGGACGCGCTGGGCCTCGCGGAGCGGGACCCGGTGATGGGCGTGGGCCCCGGACGGTTCGGCGAGGTCAGCCCGGTGGTCGCCGAGGGCCTGGTGGCCGACGGCAAGCCGCACTCGGCTCCTCTGCAGCAGGCGTCGGAGCAGGGGCTCGTCGGGGCCGCGCTGCTGGCGGCGGTCTTCTGCTGGTTGCTCTACGCCCTGTGGCGTTCGCCGGGACCCACCCAGGTCGTACTGTCGGCGGGCGCGGCCCTGACGGCGCTGACGGCTGTGGCCGCGGTGGGCAACGCGCTGAGCGTGACGACCGTGACGGCGGGTGCGGGGCTGCTCGCGGGCATCGCCACGGCGCGGCCGCTCCACGACGAACCACGGGACGGCTCGCTTCCGCGGCCCCGCTGAACGAGGCGACGCGTCGGCGGTCCGGGCGGGGCGGTCGGGCGCCGTTGTCCGGACGGGACGGTCGGGCGCCGTTGTCCGGACGGGACGGTCAGGCGCCGTTGTCCGGACGGGACGGTCAGGCGCCGTTGTCCGGACGGGACGGTCAGGCGCCGTTGTCCGGGCGGGACGGTCAGGCGCCGTTGTCCTTGAGGCCGAGCCGGTCACGGATGGCGCGCACCGCCGACTCGGCGTTGTCCACCGTCACCGTGAACTTGTGGCCGTCGCCCAGGCTGAGCACCAGGCCCTCGCCGCGCCGGACCACTACGGCGGTGCCCTTCTCGGGGCGCCAGCGGTAGCCCCAGCCGCCCCACTGCCGGGGCGTGACGGCGGGTGCGAAGTCCGCGCCGACCACATGGGAGAGCGGGATGAGGCGGCGCGGCAGGCCCAGGTGGCCGCAGCGCACCTCGAGGCAGTCCTTGTCGACCTTCACGGCCACGTGGACGAAGGCGAGCGTCCCGAAGAGCATCAGGAGTCCGACGGCGATGCATCCCACGACGGACATGACCAGCGGCGCGATGCCGGAGGTCCACATGGAGTCCACCGCGAGTTCGATGCCGAGTGCCAGGCAGGCGGCCCCGGCGCACGCCAGGAGCCACTGCGCACGGTTGGTCGCACGTCCGGTCCAGACTTCGGGCAGGCTGTCGGAAGCGGCCCGCTCTTCCGGGGCTTGGTCCGTCATGCTTCGAGACTACTCAGATTCCGCCATGAAGCCACTGGATCACACAGAGTGACCGCCGGAAGCGAGCGGCTTATCGCCGCGAGGACCGCGGGATCCGCGGCTCAGATCGCCGAACCGACCGCCGCGAGCATGCGGCCCTCCGCGTACGCGAGCGCCGCGGGCGGCAGCTGTTCCTCGCGGCCGCTGAGCAGGACGGTGAGGCCGGGCGGCGCGGCTGTGGCGTTCGTGCCGGAGAGCGCTCCGGTCCTGCGCAGCGCCTGGGCCGCCACCGCGCCGGCCGAGCCGTGCAGGACCATGGGCGGCAGGCCGGGCTGCTGGACGGCGGCGCGAATGCGCTCGGCGACGAGCTCGTAATGGGTACAGCCCAGGACGACGGCCCTTACATCACGGGGGGTGAGGGCCGCCGCGGCGGCGATGGTCTCGTCGATCGCCTGCTCGTCCGCGTACTGCACGGCGTCGGCGAGACCGGGGCAGGGCACCTCGGTGACGGTGACGCCGTCCGCGAATTCGTCGATGAGTCCCCGCTGGTAGGGGCTGCCGGTGGTGGCGGGCGTGGCCCAGATGGCCACGGGGCCGCCGCCGGCGGCCGCGGGCTTGATCGCCGGCACGGTCCCGATGACCGGGATCCCGGGCTCCAGGCGGGCCCGCAGCGTGGGCAGCGCGTGCACGGAAGCGGTGTTGCAGGCCACGATCAGCGCGTCGGGGCAGTGCGCGGCGGCGGCTTCGGCGACGGCGAGGGCGCGCTCCGTGAGGTCCTCGGGAGTGCGCGGCCCCCACGGCATTCCGTCCGGGTCCGAGGAGAGCACGAGGTCGGCGTCGGGCCGCAGGCGGCGCACCGCGGCCGCGGCGGCGAGCAGTCCGATACCGGAGTCCATGAGCGCGATCTTCACCCGGTCACCATAGTCGATGGGCCCCACAGACCCCTTCCGGTGGGGCAGACTTCGGCGGATGAGCGCCGTTGCGTGGATCGCCACCGGATCGCTTGCCGCGTGGCTGTGGCTGTTGTTGGGGCAGGGCTTCTTCTGGCGTACGGACGTACGTCTGCCACCGCGCAGGGACCCCGCCCACTGGCCGCCGGTCTGCGTCGTCGTCCCCGCCAGGGACGAGGCGGACGTACTCCCCCTGAGCCTGCCCTCGCTGCTCGCGCAGGACTATCCGGGGCGGGCCGAGGTCTTCCTTGTGGACGACGGCAGTTCGGACGGGACGGGCGAACTGGCCCGTGCGCTGGCCGAGCGCCACGGCGGCCTGCCGCTCACCGTCTGCTCCCCCGGTGAGCCGCCCCCGGGGTGGACGGGCAAACTCTGGGCGGTACGCCGTGGAATCGGCCTCGCACGCGCGCGTGAGCCCGAATATCTGCTGCTCACCGACGCGGACATCGCCCACGAGCCGGACAGCCTGCGGCAGTTGGTGGCCGCGGCGGACGCCGGGAACTTCGACCTCGTCTCCCTCATGGCCCGGCTGCGGGTGGAGAGCGGGTGGGAGCGCCTGGTGGTCCCGGCGTTCGTCTACTTCTTCGCGCAGCTCTACCCCTTCCGCCGGATCGGCCGGAAGGGATCGCGGACGGCCGCGGCGGCGGGCGGCTGTGTGCTGCTCCGTACGGACGCGGCCGAGCGCGCCCGGATCCCGGACGCCATCCGGCAGGCGGTGATCGACGACGTGGCGCTCGCGCGGGCGGTACGGCGCTCCGGGGGCCGCATCTGGCTGGGGCTCGCCGAGCGCGTCGACAGCGTGCGCCCCTATCCGCGCCTGGGCGACCTGTGGCGGATGGTGTCGCGCAGCGCGTACGCGCAACTGCGGCACAACCCCCTCCTGCTCATCGGCACGGTCGGCGGCCTCGCCCTGGTGTATCTCGCCCCGCCCGTGACGCTGTTCGCGGGTCTCGCCGCGGGGAGCGCGGTGACCGCGGCTGCGGGCGGCCTGGCCTGGCTGGTGATGACCGCGACCTACCTGCCGATGCTGCGCTACTACCGTCAGCCGCTCTGGCTCGCCCCGCTGCTGCCCGGGACCGCGTTCCTCTACCTCCTGATGACCGTGGACTCGGCGGTGCAGCACTACAGGGGGCGCGGTGCGGCGTGGAAGGGACGTACCTATGCCCGCCCCGACACCGCCGCCGCGGAGCCCGCGCCCGAGCAGCGCTGACGGTCCGCTTCCCGCTACTTCCTGCCGGGCGTCCAGTTCATGCCCCACCCGTAGGCGTGGTCCATGGTGCGCTGCGGGCTCACGCCGCGCTCCGGCACCAGGTAGCGGGCCTCGCGCTGGACGACGAGGTCGCCGCCGTTGTTGGTGATCAGCGCCAGTGCGCACACGGTCGAGGGGACCGTGCACTCGTCGAGCGAGAAGTCGATCGGGGCGCCGTGCTGCGGCTGGAGGGTGACCGTGGCGTTGAGGTCGGCGAAGCTGCGCGCGCCTTCGTAGATGGTCACGAAGATGACGATGCGGCGGAAGTCCTTGATGTGGTCCAGGTTGATGGTGAGGTTCTCGCCGGTGGCGACGGCGCCGGTGCGGTCGTCGCCGTCGAGCAGGATGTACGGCGGCTGGTGCAGCGCTCCGAAGGCGTTGCCCAGCGCCTGGACGACCCCCTTGCGGCCGTCGGTGAGTTCGTAGAGGGCGCACAGGTCGAGGTCGAGGTCGGCGTGCATGGCGACGGCCCTGCCGAGCTTGGCGCCCCAGCCCTTGAACTGCTTGCGCACCTCCCAGTTGAGGTTGACGCGCATGCCTCCCGATGTGCCGCCCTGCTTCATCAGGGAGACGGACGGCGCGTCCTTCGTCAACGTCACCTTGGTCAGGCGCACGGGAGCGGGAGCGGCGGCGGGCGGGGCGGGCGGCGCGGCCGGGGCGGGCGCAGTTGCCGGTGCGGGCGGGAGCGGGGCTCCCGATGCGGGCGCCGGGGCCGGTGCCGCCGGTGCGGGCGCCGCCTGCTGCGGCTCGTCCACCGTGATGCCGTAGTCCGTCGCGAGGCCTTCGAGGCCGCTGCCGTACCCCTGTCCGACGGCGCGGAACTTCCACGCGCCCTGGCGCCGGTAGAGCTCACCGAGGACGAAGGCGGTCTCCACCGTCGCGTCGGAGCTGTCGTAGCGCGCGAGTTCGGCGCCGCTCGACGCGTCGAGGACGCGGACGTACAGGCCGGGAATCCGCCCGAAGGTGCCGCCGTCGGCCGACGCGGCGAGCACCACGGTCTCGATCTCCGGCTCCACGCGCGCGAGGTCGACCGCGAGGACGTCGGTCACACCGGCGCCGGACCGCTGCTTGCCCTCGTGCCGCACCGCTCCGGAGGAGTGCGCCGGCTGGTTGTAGAAGACGAAATCCGCGTCGGAGCGCACCTTTCCGGCGGCGGACAGCAGCAGCGCCGACGCGTCGGCGTCCGGCACTCCGGCTCCGGAACCCCACCCCAATTCGATCCGTACCGCGGGTGCCGGTACGGGAACATTCGATCCTTTAGACATGGCCATGTCCGCCCCCATCGCAAGTCGCCGCGTCCGGCGGGGTCGCCGTTTCGTTCATGACCAACCTATTACCCGGACCACACAGAGGCCCACGACCGCCGCCCGCGGACCCGCACGGCCAACCCGGGGTAACCCCCAGGACCTCGGCCTTTACACGATCCAAACGTCGTTCGGCGACCGATTTTCCCACGTTCGCGCGCATTGGGGGATCCCTAGCCACAGCCAACACGCAAAACAACCCTCTTATCGGTCTCCCCAACCAGCACATCAAGGGCTTAACTTATGGAGCATGACCTCCCCCCGCTCCACCTATGGCGGCGGTTACTACTCCGCGCCGTCCTTCCCGGACACTCCGATCTACGACTCCCTCGTCGCAGAGCGGGGCACTCCGCAAATCGCCCCGATCCGGGTCCCCTCCGCGTACGACACGGGCAGTCACCTGCCCGCACTCCCGGCCGCGCTGCCCGCCCTGCCGGCCGCCCCGTCCCATCACAACCCCGCGTACGGCTACGCGCAGGCCCCGCAGCCCGCACCGCTACAGCAGGCGCCGTCGCCGTACATCCCGCAACAGGCGGGGGCTCCGCGCGGTTACCCGGGCGCCCAGCCCCAGCGGCCGGCTCCCGGCACGGGGTACGAGGCGATGCGCCCCGCGGCGCCCCGTCCGGCTCCGGCGTCGTACGAGGACCCGTACAACCGCCCGTACCGCGGGTACTGACCGTCCGCGGCCCTTCCTGTCAGTGAACGCTGGCAGGAAGGCCGTATGACGCAGACGGCCGCCGTCGACCGCCGCCGAGGCGCTGCCCGGCCGCGAGACCCCGACGGCGAAGTGCCCGAGCCCACCGTGACCATGCCGGTGGAGATCTGACGGGACGAGGTCAAGATGGTGTCCGTCGACGACCGAATCGACCGCAATCATCCGCATCGGTGACCGTTTCGTGATTCCCGAATGATCCGAGCCCTGACGGGGAACTCCATGACGGGGCACGGTCGTTGGGAATCGTGGATGTGAAGGGCAACGCCAAGGGGGCGACCTCGGAGGGTGATCTCGCCCTCCCTTCTCGCCGTCCGCGCGTGGGCCGTGCCGTTCCTGGTCAAGACGGACGCGGAAGGGGGTGCAGGCCAGTGCGGACAATCGTCGGTCTCTGGCGGTGGCGGCACAATCCGCTGCGCCGCGGCACCGATCTCGTCGAGGCCTGGCTGGCCCTGGTCACCCTGGTGTTGATCGTCGTCGCCGTGCCGGTCCTCGGCATGACGACCGCGAGCCTGTCGCGGGACGCCCTGCTCGGCTCGGTGCGCCGGCAGCACGAGAACCGCCACAGCGCCGTCGGCACCGTGCTGCGGAGGATCGACTCTCCCCCGCTCGACCCCGACCCCGAGACGTCATCGGCCCGCGACGCGCACAGCCGGGTGCTCGCCCGCTGGACGGCCCCGGACCACACGGACCGCTTCGGCGTCGTCCTGTCCGACCTCAAGACCCCCGAGTCCGGCGACCACTTCAGGCTGTGGACCGACGAGCACGGCCGGGTCGTGGGCCGCCCGCTGGACGGCGCCACCGCGACCACGCACGCGGTCCTCGCGGGTCTCGGCGCGGCGGCGGCGACCGCCGGACTCATCGAGGGCGCCCGCAGGATGATCCTCTGGCGCATCGTCCAGGGGCGGTACGCACGGCTCGACCGGGCCTGGGACAAGGCGGGCCCCGACTGGGGCAGGACCGGCACCGGTTCCTGACCCGCCCGGCGCGGCCGACCGCCCGCCGTCCCCTGCCGCCGTCCCGCGCCGTCGAACAAGCCTGCGCAAGGCCGCGCAGGTGAGAGCCTGGCCATCGGGTCAACTACGCCTGCTCCCGCGCGCTACGGTGGACCGGCCGAACTCTTCGGCTCCCTGCGCGGTGACACGGCACGAGTGACACGGCACGACGACGCAGGATCCCGCGTACGACGAGGTGGGGGCAGAGCAACTCCATGGCACAGGGCACGGTCCAGGTGACGCACACCGGCACGTCGCGGTGGCGGCGCCGCACCGGCGAGTACGCATCGCTCGCCGCTGCCTTGGAGGCCGCGGGCGACGGGGACATACTGACCGTCGCCGCCGGCACCTACCGCGAGAACCTCGTCGTCCAGCGCGCGGTGACCCTGCGCGGCCCCGAGAGTTCGCCGGGTTCGGTGCGCATCGCACCGTCCGACGGCGTGCCGCTGACCGTCCGCGCCTCCGCGGTCGTTCAGGACCTGCACATCGAGGGGCAGGACTCGTCCGCGCCCGCGCTCCTCGTCGAGGACGGCGCCCCGGAGCTCATCGGCGTCCGCGTCGTGACCCGGTCCGCGGCCGGCATCGAGGTGCGCGGCGGCGCGCGTCCCACCGTGCGCCGCTGCACCGTCGACAACCCCGGCGGCATCGGCATCGCCGTGCTCGACGGCGGCGGCGGAGTCTTCGAGGAGTGCGAGATCGTCGCGGCGGGCCAGTCCGGCGTCGCGGTGCGCGGCGGAGCCCACCCCCGCCTGGAGCGCTGCCGGGTGCACCACGCCTCGGGCGCGGGCCTCTCGGTGACCGGGGAGCACAGCGGGCTCGAGGCCATCGGCTGCGAGGTGTACGAGGTCAAGGGCTCGGGCGTGCAGGTCACCGGGCGGGCCGCGGCGCACCTGACCGACTGCGACGTGCACCGCACCACCTCCGACGGCGTCACCCTCGACACGGACGCCGTGCTCACCCTCGCCGACTGCCGCATCCACGACATCCCGGAGAACGCGGTCGACCTGCGCTCCCGTTCCGTGCTCACCCTCACCCGGTCCACGGTCAGCCGCTTCGGCCGCAACGGCCTGTCGGTCTGGGACCCGGGCACGCGCGTGGACGCCAACCAGTGCGAGATCCACGACAGCACCGGCGACTACCCGGCGGTCTGGGTGAGCGACGGCGCCACCGCGGTCCTGGAGTCGTGCCGGGTGCACGACGTGCCGGACGCGCTGTTCGTCCTCGACCGCGGTTCGCGCGCCGACGTCGTCGACAGCGACCTCTCCCAGGTGCGCAACACCGCCGTGTCGGTGAGCGACGGTGCGACCGCGCAGCTCGACGACTGCCGCATCCGCGAGGCCGCCACGGGCGCCTGGTTCCGCGACCACGGCAGCGGTGGCACCCTCGCCAACTGCACCGTCGACGCCGTCCAGACGGGCGTGATCGTCACCAAGGGCGCGGACCCCACCATCGAGCGCTGCACGGTCACTTCACCCGCCGAGGCCGGTTTCTACGTCTCCGCGGGCGGCCGCGGCAGCTTCCACGGCTGCCGGGTCGGCGGCAGCGGGGGCTATGGCTTCCACGTCATAGACGGCTGCCGTACGACGCTGAAGAAGTGCCGTACGGAGCGGTGCGCACGCGGCGGCTTCGAGTTCGCCGAGGAGGGGCCGCTCGTCGAGGACTGCGTGAGCGACGAGAGCGGCGGCCTGCGCACCCCCGCGCCCGCCGCGCCGACGGCGCCCGCCGCCCAGACGGCCACGCAGACCGTCGGACTGCTCGGCTCCCTGCCCGCCCAGCAGACCGCGCAGGCCGCGCCCGCCCAGGCCGAGAAGCCCTCCCGCGTCTCCAAGGAGGTCCTCGGCGAACTCGACGCGCTGGTCGGCCTCGACAGCGTCAAGCGCGAGGTGCGCGCCCTCACCGACATGATCGAGGTGGGCCGCCGCAGGCAGCTGGCCGGTCTCAAGGCCGCGTCCGTCCGCCGCCATCTGGTCTTCACCGGCTCTCCCGGCACGGGCAAGACGACCGTCGCCCGGCTGTACGGCGAGATCCTCGCCTCGCTGGGCGTTCTGGAGAGCGGTCACCTCGTCGAGGTCTCGCGCGTGGACCTGGTCGGGGAGCACATCGGCTCGACGGCGATCCGCACCCAGGAGGCGTTCGACCGGGCGCGCGGCGGGGTCCTGTTCATCGACGAGGCGTACGCGCTCTCGCCGGAGGACTCCGGGCGCGACTTCGGCCGGGAGGCCATCGACACGCTCGTGAAGCTGATGGAGGACCACCGCGAGGCCGTCGTGGTGATCGTGGCGGGCTACACCGCGGAGATGAAGCGGTTCCTCTCGGTCAACCCCGGTGTGGCGTCCCGTTTCTCACGGACCATCACCTTCAGCGACTACGCCCCGGAGGAGCTGCTGCGGATCGTGGAGCAGCAGGCCGACGAGCACGAGTACCGCCTCGGCACGGGCACGTCCGAGGCGCTCCTGAAGTACTTCACGGCGCTCCCCAAGGGGCCCGCGTTCGGCAACGGCCGCACCGCGCGGCAGACCTTCGAGGCGATGGTGGAGCGGCACGCGGGCCGGGTCGCCCAGCTCGAAGAGCCGAGCACGGACGATCTCACCCTGCTGTATCCGGAGGATCTGCCGGAGTTGGTGTGACCTCGTCCGGCGCCGAGTTCGGCGCGGCGGGACGCGGCGCGGGAACCTCCGGCTTGAGGCGGGCAAGGAGCCGCGCCCGCTCCTGCGCGAATGCGGGATCGGCCTGGTAGTCGCCGTGTCCGAGGATCGGCGCGGGGAGCGGATGCTCCTCCGTACGGCCGTAGGCGAGGGGGTCCTTGAGCGCGGGCCTGTCGACCTGCGGGCCGCACTCGCCGTGCAGCTGGATGGGGCCGCCGATCGGGTCGGTGGTGCGGTGGAGGTTGCGCCAGCAGTCGACCTCGCGGTGCAGTGAGGACAGGGCCGCCGGTCCGAAGTGGGCGGGGAACCAGCGGCCGTAGAGGCGCTCCAGGGGTGAGCCGTAGGTGAGCAGGGCGACGCGTCTGCGGACCGACGGGCGCAGCTGCCAGGCCGCCGCGGCGGCGAGGACGCTGCCCTGGGAGTGCCCGGAGAGGACGAGGCGGCCGCCCGTGGCGCTGGTGGCACGCGTCCAGGCGGCCATCCGCCAGGTCAGGTCGGGCACGGCACGCTCGGCGTAGCAGGGCGGCGCGAAGGGGTGGGCGGCGCGCGGCCAGAAGGTGCCGACGTCCCAGAGGATGCCGATGGTGCGGCGGGCCGATGCGTCCTTGTAGGCGCGGCGGCCCCAGGTGACGAACAGTATGAAACCGAAGCCGATCAGCCAGGAGCCGAGTGCCTGCGACGTCTCGGCCGCTCCCTCCAGGACGTCGGGCAGGCCCTGGGCGGCCTGCGCCGGTACCTCGCCGGTGGCCCAGGCGCCGGTGAGCGCGCCCGCGCCGAGCAGCAGGGTGACGGCGGAGACGATGCCGACGAGCAGGGGCGCGCGGTCGGTGAGGGCGGCACGCGCGCGTGTGCCCGCGATGCGGCGGGTGCGGGTGGAGTCCTTCGGCTCGCCGGGGTAGTCCAGCGGTACGCGGGCCATCTCGCGGTGCTTGCGCTGGACGGTGCGCACGCCGAACCAGCCGCACAGCGCCGCGACGACCACGAGCAGCAGCGGGATCACGGACGCCTGCCAGGTGAGCAGCGCGGGCGGTCCGTCGATCGACCCCTGTCTGCCGTCCAGCCAGTCGGCCACGCGCTGCGCCCCGCCACCGGTCATGACGCCGCCGAGCGCGCAGGACAGCATGGCGACGGCGGGTCCGCCGAAGCCGCGGATGGCGGTGCGGGAGTCGGGTGCGGAGCGGTACAGGAAGTGGGCGGCGACGGCCAGGCACAGGATCAGGAGGCCCTGGACGAGCGCGATGCCGCCGAACGTGGCGTTGCCCGGCAGTCTGCCCTCGGAGCGCCAGCCGGGGCGCGACCAGGCCGCGTACACCAGGGCGAGGGCGAGCAGGACGAGTGCGCCCAGCGGGAGCAGGCGTACCAGGGTCTTGTCCAGCTTCCGGTCGGGCCGGTTCTCGCTGCGCCCCCTGCGGCACACCACCCAGACGACGACTCCTCCGCCCAGGACGAGTGCCGAGTCGAACGCCCAGCCGAGGACGTCGAGCAGGGCGGGGCCCCCGGCGCGCCGGTCGTGCCGTGCGGCCGAGGTGCCGACCGCCCCGGCGACGGTGAGCAGTCCGGCTGCCGTGTGGGCGGCGCGCAGCCGGGCCACCAGACGCCGGCCGTACCAGAAGCCGGGCCTGCCGAGCGCGGTGCGGCTGGTCTCCTCCTCCGGGTCGGGCTGGTGGGGCAGTGGCTGCTGGGACTCGTACGCGCTCCAGGTGCGGTGGGAGAGGTACCAGAGCAGGCCGGTGAGCGCGGCGGGCAGGAGGGCGGCGAGGGCGAGGCGGCGGCCGGGCTGGGACCACCAGCCGCCGTTCCCGGAGGCGTCGGTGGCGAGGAAGCCGAGCCAGGCACGGTCCTCGGCGCACCGGGGGGTGCCGGCGCACTGCCAGGCCGTGAGGTCGATCGCGACCTCGCAGGCGGCGGCGACGAGCAGCACGGTGAGGGTGAGGCCGACGAGCCGCACCAGGAGGCCGTAGGTGCGCACGAGCCGTTTGCGGTGGCGCGAGGTGGGGCGCATCCAGTGGGCGATGTTGACGACCATGAAGGGCAGCAGCAGGAGCCACAGGGCGCGGGAGCCGTTGCCGGAGGTCAGGTTGCACCAGACGTACGCCTCCGGCACCGGTTTGCCGCGGTAGTCGTCGGGGCGGCGTTCGGCGTCCGCGTCCTCGGTGCGGCGGAAGACGGCCGCCGTGTCGTCGCCGGAGATCCGCACGGTGCGCGGGTCGCCCAGCATCTCTTCCGGTGTGGTTCCCCCGACTCCGTGGACCAGGAGTTCCAGGGCGGTCTCGTCCTGCGTGGCACGCTCCACTGTTCCGCTTCCCCCGAGATGCGCATGATGAGGGAACCAGAATCTCGGCTCGCGGCTCTCCGCGCACCCCTCGTCACGCAATCTCCTCCTTCCGTATCTCCTCCTTCCGTATCTCCTCCCGCGTGCCGTTCGCCGGCCGTGGAGGGCTGCCCGGGCGGTGGGACGGCCGTCGGCGGCCCGTGCGAGGATGAGGCAGCGCGCCACCCGGGCGCGACCAGTGTGACGGGGCAGAAGGGCCGGACCGGCGTGAGCGACCATCAGAACCTTCTCGCCGAGCAGCGCCGCGCCCTGATCCTCGACGAGGTGCGCCGCCGTGGCGGCGTCCGCGTCAACGAACTCACCCGCAAGCTCGGCGTGTCCGACATGACCGTCCGCCGCGACCTCGACGCGCTGGCCCGCCAGGGTGTCCTGGAGAAGGTCCACGGCGGCGCCGTGCCGGTGGTCGAGGCGAGCACGCACGAGCCGGGTTTCGAAGCCAAGTCGGGCCTGGAGCTGACCGCCAAGGAGGACATCGCGCGGACCGCGGCGTCCCTGGTGGTGCCCGGCACGGCGATCGCCCTGTCCGGCGGCACGACGACGTACGCGCTCGCGCACCATCTCCTGGACGTGCCGGACCTGACGGTGGTGACGAACTCGGTGCGGGTGGCGGACGTCTTCCACTCCGCGCAGCGCACGTCGGGGCAGCGGCAGGGCGCGGCGACGGTCGTGCTGACCGGTGGCGTGCGCACGCCGTCGGACTCACTGGTCGGCCCGGTCGCGGACCAGGCGATCGGGGCGCTCCACTTCGACGTGCTCTTCCTCGGGGTGCACGGCATATCCCTTGAGGCCGGTCTCTCGACGCCGAACCTGGCCGAGGCGGAGACGAACCGGCGCCTCGTGCAGTCGGCGCGGCGCGTGGTCGTGGTCGCTGACCACACCAAGTGGGGGACGGTGGGACTGAGTTCGTTCGCCACGCTCTCGCAGGTGGACACGCTGGTGACCGACGCGGGGCTGCCCGCGCAGGCGCGCGTGGAGATCTCCGAGCACCTGAACCGGCTCGTGGTCACGGGTGAGCGCACGGCGGCCGATGAGGCGGACGGTTCCGCCGAGCCTGCCGCCGCCAGCGCGGCCGCCGACCGCACGACCGAAGCGGCCGAAGCGGCCGAAGCCGTCGGAGATCACGTCAACTCCGAAGACCGCACAGACATCTGACGGCCCGCCAGCTAGGGTGACCGGGCCCGGTCAACCGTCTCGTTCCGCTGGGGGGAAGAGTTCGATGGCACGCCGACTGCGTCCCGTAGGTCTCGACTTCGTCGATTCCGCTCCGCTGCGCCTGGTCTTCGTACGCGAGGTGAGCGCACCCCCCGAGGCGGTCTACCGCGCCCTGGCCGACGACGTGACGAGCTGGCCCCGGTGGTTCACCGCGGTCACCCTGTGCCGGCCCACCGGCGGCGGCACAGGCCGCGAGGTCCGACTCAAGGGCGGCGCCCTCTTCCGGGAGTCGGTCCTCGCGGCCGACGGGCCGGTGCGGTACACCTACCGCGTCGACGAGACCAACGTCCCCGGCATGCGCGCCCTCCTCGAGGAGTGGCGGCTCTCCCCCGCCGGCACCGGTACCCGGGTGCAGTGGACGTTCGCCGCGGACGGCGCCGCCCCGCTGCGCGGCGCCCTGCGGCTCGGCCGCGCGGGCCTCGGCCGGGCGTTCCGCGACGCCGTCACGGCCCTGGACCGGCGGCTCACCACGGCCCCGGCATAGGACCCCACAGGCGGGCCGGCCCCTATTCGGGCCACGCCCCCGTGCCCAGGAGCGTGTCGATCGCCTGCGCGTACGGCGTGATGTCCAGCCCCTGCTCGGCCAGCCACGCGTCCGCGTAGTACTTGTCCAGATAGCGGTCGCCGGGGTCGCAGAGCAGGGTCACGACGCTGCCCGTCCGGCCCGCGGCCACCATCTCGGCGACGATCTTCAGCGCGCTCCACAGGCCCGTACCGGTCGAACCGCCCGCCTTGCGGCCGATGGCCCGCTCCAGCGCCCGTACGGCGGCGACGGACGCCGCGTCCGGCACCTTCATCATGCGGTCGATCGCGCCGGGCAGGAAGCTCGGCTCCATGCGGGGCCTGCCGATGCCCTCGATGCGGGAGCCGCAGTCGCTCATCGCGTCCGGGTCGCTCTTCGTCCAGCCGTCGAAGAAGCAGGAGTTCTCCGGGTCCGCGACACAGATGCGGGTGTCGTGCTGCATGTAGTGGACGTAGCGCGCGATGGTCGCCGAGGTGCCGCCGGTGCCGGCCGTGGCGACGATCCACGCGGGCTCGGGGTAGCGCTCCAACCGCAGCTGCTGGTAGATCGATTCGGCGATGTTGTTGTTGCCGCGCCAGTCGGTGGCCCGTTCCGCGTAGGTGAACTGGTCCATGTAGTGGCCGCCCGTCTCGACGGCGAGGGCAGCGGACTCCGCGTACATCGTGCGTGAGTCGTCCACGAAGTGGCACTGGCCGCCGTGGAATTCGATGAGGCGGATCTTCTCGGCGCTGGTCGTGCGGGGCATCACCGCGATGAAGGGCACCCCGATCAGCTTCGCGAAGTACGCCTCGGAGACGGCCGTGGAGCCGCTGGACGCCTCGATGACCGGGCGGCCCGGCCTGATCCAGCCATTGCACAGGCCGTAGAGGAACAGCGAGCGGGCGAGGCGGTGCTTGAGGCTGCCCGTCGGATGGGTCGACTCATCCTTGAGGTACAGGTCGATGCCCCACTGCTCGGGCAGCGGGAAGCGCAGCAGGTGGGTGTCGGCCGACCGGTTGGCGTCGGCCTGGACCTTGCGGACGGCTTCTTTGAGCCAGGCCCGGTAGGTGTCGTCGCTGTGGTCGACGTCGAGCGTCGGCATCGGCTCGTCGACTCGATCCTGCTGTGGGGTGGTCACGGCGGGGCTCCTTCGCGTCGTGCCGGACGCGATTCGACGCGGCCGTACGCATCGATCTTAAACACCCGCCACACGCTTCTCACCTGCATAAACACACCTTTGAGCACCTCAAAGGCACAGGCGCCACAGCCTTGGGTAAAGCTTTCCGGAAGCGCCGGACGGGCGAGCGGGAACGGTCGGCGGACGGCTCCACGCACACTGGTGCTGGGCGCCTGGTACGTGCAGACTTCACCGCACGGGGCACCCGTCCCGTGACAAGCGGATCATCGAAGCGCGCCAGGGGGCGATGCCATGGCGGAGCCGGAATTCACGGCCACAGGCGTACAGATCGAGCGACGATTGCGCTCCCTCACGCGCGCCGGACAAGTGCGCATCAGCGACGGCCGACTGGAGTTGCTCACCAGCTACGGCACGGAGATCGACAGCGCGCCGCTGCAGGCGGTCCGCACGGGCAAGCCGTGGTTCGCCGCGGACGACCGGGCGATGGCCGAGGTGAACGGCACCCGGTATCGCCTCACCCTCGGCGAGCACGAACCGAAGCCCGGTGAGGCGGGACCGCCGACGGTGCGCAGATTCATCGAGGCGGTGCGCAGCGCCACGGAACACCACCGCCCGCGAGGCTGAGCGGGGCCCCGATCCGACGTGCGAGTTGCAGGCCCGCACCCCCTGGGTCACTCTGGTCTCACATCACTCTGGGTTTACCGGCGATGACGCTGCGAACCAGCCCGCCGGCCACACAGCAGGCGGCAGACCACGCGGCCCCTGCTGGATCCGAACGTCGTCTTCTTCCGGACCTCAATTCGGGGAGTCGCAGCCGTGATCAGCCAGCCAAGCAGGCATTGCACGGTAGAGCTCCAAGCCCTGCCGTCGCGGATCCGCCAGGTCCGCAGAATCGTATCTGCGCAGTTGCGCTACTGGCATCTGGATCCCTTGATCGACCTAGCCGCCATCGGGGTGACGGAACTGCTCACCAACGTCCATCGGCATGCCGAGCCGGACAAGGTGTGCACCGTGGAGATCGAGCTGCTGCTCGACCGGCTCACGATCTCCGTCCATGACCACGATCCCCGGCTCCCCCGGATCGGTGACGCGGATGCCTTCGCCACGTGTGGGCGGGGACTCGCGATGGTCGCCGCCGTGAGCGAGGCGTGGGGCGTGAGCCCGCAGGGCGACGCGGGGAAGACCGTCTGGTTCACGCTTCCCACCCCTGTCCCCGCCGGGACCCTGTCCTCGTGTCCCAGGTACGGGGTGCGCGAGAAGACTCCCGCCCGGTCGGCCGTTGCCGGCTGACCGGGCGGTGATCGTCCGCTCGCGGCGTCCTTCCATGCCCGTACGCCGCCGCGTGTACGACAGCGGGCCGGACGTCAGTCGGCGGCGATGGCCCGCAGCACGTCGAGACGTGCCGCCCGACGAGCCGGGCGCAGGCCCGCCACGGCTCCCGCCGCCAGGCCCACCAGGGCGACCACCGCGAGCCGCACCGGCGGCACGGCGAACGCGAAGGCGCTCTCGGTCGCGCCGTCGGACGCCTTGACCAGGACCCAGCCGAGGAAGCCGCCGAGCGCGAGCCCGCCGGCCGTCCCGAAGGCGGCGACGAGCACCGACTCCCAGCGGACCATGGCCCGCAGCTGTGCCCTGGTCTGCCCGACGGCGCGCAACAGGCCCAGCTCACGCGTGCGTTCATGGATCGCCAGCGTCAGTGTGTTGGCGATGCCGAGCAGCGCGATGAGCACCGCGAGGGCGAGCAGCGCGTAGACGAGGGTCAGCATCATGTCGATGCCGCCCGCCGAGGTCTGCGCGTACTCGGCGCGGGTCTGCACGTCCGGGTTGCCGTAATCCCGCGCGACCTCGGCGACCGCGGCCTTGCCCGCGGCCGTGCCCACGCCGTCCTTGAAGGTGACGGAGACGAGACTGTCGGAGTCCTGCGTACGGTGCGGGGCCCAGGCCTCACGGGTGATGACGTAGTCACCGGCCAGCTCGGAACGGCCGTAGACGGCGCGGACCGTGAAGGTCTCCTTCTTGCCGTCGGCGAAGGCCAGTTCGGTCCGGGACCCGGCCTTCAGGTCCTGCTTCTCCGCCTCCGAGCGGGTGATCGCGATGCCCCTGTCGCCGAGCGCGGCCAGGGTCCCGTCCACGTGGCCGAGGTCGAAGGACCTGGCGAACGGGCCCGGGTCCGTGACGGTCAGGGCGCGCCCCTCGCCGTCGACCTCCGCGGCGCCCTTGCCGAGCCCGACGGCGGTCTCGACCTCCGGCCGCCCGGCGAGCGCGGGGGCCAGCTTCGGGCTCAGACCGCTGCCGCCCGCGCCGAAGCCGGGGGTGCTCACCGCGACGTCGCCGGCGAAGGAGCGGTTCACGGTCTGGTCCATCGTGGCTTTCAGCGAGGCGCCGAAGACCGTGAAGAGCGAGACGACGGCGACGCCGATCATCAGCGCGCTCGCCGTGGCCGCGGTCCGCTTGGGGCTTCGCAGGGCGTTGCGCCGGGCGAGGCCTCCGGGAACACCGCGCAGCCGGTCCAGGGGCCCGCCGAGGATCCGTACCACGCGCGCGGAAGCGACCGGTCCGAGCACCACGAAGGCCACGAGGGCCAGCAGCGCACCGGCCCCGGCCAGCCACACGGAAGGGCTGACCAGGACGCCGGTCAGGGCGAGACCTACCGCGACCAGCGCGAGGGACGCCCCCACCACGGCGCGTCGGCGCGAGGCCGCCGAGTGGTCCACCGAGGTCTCGCGCAGCGCGGCGAGCGGCGCGGTGCGGCCGGCCCGTACGGCGGGCGCGACCGCGGAGCCGAGACAGACCACGGCGCCGACGGCGAACGGCAGCAGCATGGACAGCGCGCTGATCACCAAGTCGCCCCCGGGAAAGGGGAATCCGATGGCGGGGAAGAGCTGTTGCAGACCGGCCGCGATGCCGATGCCGCCCGCGAGGCCGACGGCCGACGCGAGGACGGCGACGACGCTCGCCTCGACGAGGGCCGACACAGTGACCTGACGGCGCGAGGCGCCCAGTGCGCGCAGGAGCGCGTTCTCGCGGGTGCGCTGGGCGACGATGATGGCGAAGGTGTTGTGGATGCTGAGAGCCTGTCTTTGAACCCCCGTCGTCCGCGCGAAGCGCGGGCGCAGCGGCGGATTGGGGCCTCCCCTGCTCGAGCGGAGCCGAGAGCTTGGGGAAGCGTGCGATCGGTGTGCGGAGCCTCAGGTCATGTGGCGGAGCCACCTGTCCTGGGGCCCGGTGCGCCGAGCGTGCGTGCCGGGCGTCGGGGCGCAGGCGGGGGTTCAAAGACAGGCTCTGAAGGTGGCGACCAGCAGGGCCACGCCGGAGAAGACCAGCAGGAACGTGGTGAAGAGGTCGAGGAACTGGCCGGAGATGTTGTCGGTGTTCTCCGCCGCCGAGGCCTCGCCGGTGATCGCTTCGACTCCCTTGGGCAGTACGGGCGTCAGCGCGTCGACGAGTTCCTGCTCGCTCACGCCCGGGCCGGCCCGTACCTGGATGGCCGAGGCCTCGCCGGGCTTCGCGGTGAGGTACTTCTCGGCGTCGGTGAGCATCATGCCGGTGAAGGTGGTCTGCGCCATGCCGTCCTCGCCGCCGAAGGTCGCGAGGCCGACGATCCGCACCTCGACGGGGTCGGGGGTGCGCAGCGTCGCCGTGTCGCCCACCTTCAGGCCGCCGGTCTCGGCGGCGCCCCGGTTGACGACGACCTCGTGGGGCTTGGACGGGGCACGCCCTTCGGCAAGTTCGTACGGGTTGAGCCGGGCGTCGTCGATCCAGTTCCCTGCGACGGTGGGCGGGCCCTGGCCGCCGATGGGCTCGCCGTCCTTGCCGAGGAGCTGGCCCGCGCCCTGGACGCTGGGCGCGGCGGCCGCCACGGCGTCGGACTTCTCGATTCTCCCGACGAGAGTGGTACTGACGGGCTTGCGGGTGCCCTGGCTGTCGTCGGGGGTGGTGAGGGTGTCGGCGCTGCGGACGACGGCGTCGGTGCCGCGGGCAGCGTTGCCGAACATCGTGTCGAAGCCGGCGCGCAGGGTGTCGCCCATGACGAGGGTGCCCGTCAGGAAGGCGACGCCGAGCATGACGGCGAGAAAGGTACCGGTGAAGCGGCGCTTGTGGCCGCGCAGGGAGGCGAGGCTGATACGGGCGGAGGCGCTCAGGGAGCTTGCCGAGCTCACGATGACGGCTCCTTTGTGCCGGGGCCCCGGTCGGGGCCGGGACCGGGTACGGAACCGACGGCAGCTGCGGCAGCCTGCTCCGCAGCGGCCGAATCCCTGGCGGACGACCCCGCGTCGAAGGCCTTCAGGCGGTCGAGCACCCGGTCCGCCGTCGGGGCCTCCATCCGGTCCACGAGGTGCCCGTCGGCGAGGAAGACGACCTCGTCGGCGTGGGCGGCGGCCACCGGGTCGTGGGTGACCATGACGACGGTGCGGCCCATCTGCCGCACCGCCCGGCCGAGCAGGTTCAGCACCTCTTCGCCGGAGCGCGAGTCGAGGTTGCCGGTCGGCTCGTCCGCGAAGACGACGTCGGGCCGGCCGGCGAACGCCCGTGCCACGGCGACGCGTTGCTGCTGGCCGCCGGAGAGTTCGGCGGGCCGGTGGTGCAGCCGGTCGCGCAGCCCGACGACGTCGACGAGCGCATCGGTCCATTCGTCGTCGCCGCGGGCGCCCGCGAGGTCCGCGGGAAGCGTGATGTTCTCGGCGACGGTCAGCGTCGGCACCAGGTTGAAGGCCTGGAACACGAAGCCGATGCGGTCGCGCCGCAGCAGCGTCAGGCGCCGGTCGTCCAGCGTGCCGAGCTCCGTGTCACCGATGAAGGCGGTGCCCGAGGTGAGCGTGTCCAGACCCGCCGCGCAGTGCATCAGGGTGGACTTGCCGGACCCGGACGGGCCCATGATCGCGGTGAAGCGTCCGGCCGGGAAGCCGACGCTCACCCCGTCCAGGGCCCGTACGGCGGTGTCTCCGCGGCCGTAGACCTTCACGGCGCCGGAGACCCGGGCGGCGTCGGTGCGCACCGCCCCGGCCACCCGTCCGGTCGCGGTGCTCACGCCGCACCGCCCTTGGCCGGACGGCCGAACTCCTCGTTGAGGACGGTCAGCCGCCGCCAGTACTCGTCCTCGTCGATCTCACCGGACGCGAAGCGGTGGCCGAGCACGGCGATGGGCGAGTTGTCGTCGACGCCGGTGTGCCGTGCGGAACCGGCCGCGCCCCGGAACGGGCCGCGCCGGCCGCGCCACACGGTCCGGCGGAGCAGGGTGACGACGCCGATGACGACGGCCGCCCAGATCAGCGGGAAGAAGAGGATCCACGGGCCGGGCCCGCCGTCCCATTGCGCCAGGGTCTGCATTGGACTCATCTCCTCGGAACCGGTTTCTGTGATGCCTCCAAACTCGCCCCGGCACCGCCCTCACGTCGTCGTACGGCCAGCGGCACCGGGCATACCACCCCGGGAGTACGTACGGCGGAACCAGCTGCTCCCACCGCCGCTGGACCTCTGTACCTACTAGTATGTACAGTAGCTTCATGAGCACTCCGGAGCGTCTGATCGAGTCCACCCGCGAGCTCCTCTGGGAGCGGGGTTACGTCGGCACGAGCCCCAAGGCCATCCAGCAGCACGCGGGCGCGGGGCAGGGCAGCATGTACCACCACTTCGCGGGCAAGCCCGACCTCGCGCTCGCCGCGATCCGACGCACCGCCGAGGAGATGCGCGCCACCGCGGAGGCGGTCCTGAGCCGCCCCGGGCCGGCGTACACCCGCATCGAGGCCTATCTGCTGCGCGAGCGCGACGTGTTGAAGGGCTGCCCGGTCGGGCGGCTCACGATGGACCCGGACGTCATCGCGAGCGACGAGCTGCGCGCGCCCGTCACCGAGACCCTCGACTGGCTGCGCGAGCGCATCGCCGGGATCGTCGAAGAGGGGTGCGCCGGGGGCGAGTTCACGGACGCGCTCGATCCGCGCGACGTGGCGTCGACGGTCGTCGCCACGGTGCAGGGCGGGTATGTGCTGGCCCGCTCGTCCGGTGCGCCCGCCGCGTTCGACGCCGCGGTGCGCGGACTGCTCGCGCTGCTCGCCGCGGCCCGCACCGCGCCCACCGCCTGACGCGGCAGCCGGCGCCGCATCCCGTACACGCCCACCCCTGCACCTCCTGCCACCTGCCACCTGCCACCTGCCACCTGCCCCAAAGGATGCCTACGTTGCACATCACCCGGAACAGACCCGACAGCCGGCTGGGACCCGCCGAGCACTTCACCGGCACCGTCTGGCTCGACGAGATCGCCGCCCCCGACGCGCCGTCCCGCCTGCGGATGTACAGCGTGCACTTCACCCCTGGCGCCCGTACCGCCTGGCACCGCCACCCGCACGGCCAGGTCCTGCACGTCACCGAGGGCGAGGGGCTCGTGCAGCGCGAGGGCGGCCCGGTCGAGCCGATCCGGGCCGGCGACACCGTGTGGATCGAGCCCGGCGAGTCGCACTGGCACGGCGCCGGGCCGCGCACCTTCATGACCCATCTGGCCGTGGTCGAGGCGGCCGAGGACGGGACCACCGCCGACTGGGGACCGCTGGTCGACCCCGCCGCCTGCTCCAACTGAGCCTGATTCCACGGGAGTACACGATGCACGCCCTGCAGTACGAGATCACCCTGCCCGCCGACTACGACATGGGCGTCATCCGCCATCGCGTCGAGTCCAAGGGCCACCTTCTGGACCAGTTTCCCGGGCTCGGCTTCAAGGCCTACCTGATGCGCGAGCGCGGCAGGGACGGCTCGCCCGTGAACCAGTACGCGCCGTTCTACCTCTGGAACACCGCCGAGGGCATGAACTCCTTCCTCTGGGGCCCCGGCTTCCAGGGCCTGGTCGACGATTTCGGGCGGCCGACGGTGCAGAACTGGACGGTCCTCGCGTACGAGGAGAGCAGTGCGTACGGGGAGGGCGGCGCGGCCGCGGGTGCGGCGAGGTCGGCGGTCCGCCGTCGGCAGCGGATACCCGAGCCGGCCCGGCTGCCCGAGCTCGCGCGCGAACTCGCCGACGAGGCGCAAAGGACGGCCCGGCGCGAAGGGGCCGTGAGCGCGCTGACCGCCATCGATCCGCGTACCTGGGAGGCCGTCCACTTCTCGCTCTGGGACCACGAGACCCCCGACGCCGTCGGCGACGTCTTCCAGGTGCTGCACCTCTCCGCCCCCGAGCGGGAGAAGCTGCCGCGCGGGCGGCACTGGTGACCGCGCCCGCGGGCCACGCGGTCCGCACCGTTCTCGGGGACATCGCGCCGGAAGACCTCGGAGTCTGCGACGCCCACGACCACCTCTTCCTGCGCAGCCCTCAACTCCCGGGCCAGGAGCTGGACTCGGCCGAGGAAGCGGCCGCCGAACTCGCGGCGTTCCGCGCGGCGGGCGGACAGAGCGTCGTGCAGTGGACGCCGCACGGCATGGGCCGGCACGCCGGGCGGCTGCCCGCGCTCTCCACAACCTCCGGCATCCGTCTCGTGGCGGCGACCGGGCTGCACCAAGCGGCCCATTACACAACGGAGTTCCTCGCCCGGCTCCGTGCCGACGGCCTCGCCGCGCTCTTCGTACGTGAACTCACCGAGGGCATCGGGGAGTCCGGCGTACGGGCCGGGCTGATCAAGGTCGCGGGCGGTTTCCACGGGCTCGACGCCCACGCGCGCTGGACGATGGCGGCAGCGGCCGAGGCCCACCGTGCGACGGGCGCGCCGATCTCCGTCCACCTGGAGCTGGGCACCGGCGCGCCGGACGTACTCGACCTGCTCTGCGGCGAGTTCGGCGTCCCGCCGCACCGGGTGATCCTCGGCCACCTCAACCGCTCCCCCGACCTCATCTGCCACCTGCAGGCCGCCGAGGCGGGCGCCTACGTGGCCTTCGACGGCCCCTCCCGCACCCACCACGCCACGGACTGGCGCATGCCGGACGCGGCGCGCTCCCTGGCGGACGCCGGCTTCGGCGACCGGATCCTCCTGGGGGGCGACACGACGACGGCGGGGGCGCGGTCGGTGCGGGGCGGCCCCGGCATGCCGCATCTGCTGCGCAGGGTGCGGCCCCGGCTCGAAGACGCCGTGGGAGCGGAACTGGTGGGACGGATCCTGACGACGAACCCGGGGCGGGCCTTCGGGGTGGAGTGGACGGCCGGGTGAGAGCCTGTCTTTGAACCCCCGTCGTCCGCGCGAAGCGCGGGCGCAGCGGCGCACGGGGCGTGCGATCGGCGTGCGGAGCCCCAGGTCATGTGGCGGAGCCACCTGTCCTGAGGCTCCGTGCGCCGAGCGTGCGTGCCGTGCGTCGGGGCGCAGGCGGAGGTTCAAAGACAGGCTCTCAGTGCGCGCGGGGGCGCCGCGACGGTCCGGCCGGTGGATCGCTTTCACGTATTGCACCGGTCGTTCCAAAACTGTACGGTACCGACATGGCCCGACCGCGGAGTTTCGACGAGGAACGGGCCCTGGACGCGGCGATGCACGCCTTCTGGGTGAACGGTTACGAGGCCACTTCGACCCAGGATCTGTGCGAAGCCACCGGCCTGGGCCGCAGCAGCATCTACAACACCTTCACCAGCAAACACGACCTGTTCCGGCGGTCCCTGACCCGGTACATGGAGACCATGAACGCGGCCCAGACCGAGATCCTCGAGAACGTGGAGCTGTCGGCCACCGAGCGCGTGCGCGCCCTGCTCGCCCGGGTCATCGAGGGTGACATCGAGCACCGCGAGAACGGCCACAGCGTCGGCTGCCTCACGGTCAACACGACCGTCGAACTCGCCGGTCGCGACCCGGAGGCCGTCGGCATTCTGGAGCGCGACCTCGCGGCGCGGCTCACCGTGCTGCGTGCCACGATCCGCACCGGCCAGCGCGACGGTGACATCACGACCACACGGGACGCGGACGCGCTCGCCCGCTTCGTCAACGCCGTCATCGGCGGCATGCGGGTCTCCGCGCAGGCCGGCGCCGACCGGGCCGCCCTGCAGGCCATCGCCGAGACCGCCTTGGACGCGCTGGCGGTCCGGTAACCAGCCGCGACCGGACTCGTCAGACCCTCCCCTCAGAGCCTGTCCTTGAACCCCCGCCGTGCACCCATCACGCTTCGCACGCCCTTTTTCTGTACTGATCTATCCAAAACTTCTTCCGGATCTTGCCCGACAGGAGAACCCGCCATGCCCCGCGCCGTTTACGTACTGGCCCTCGGCATCTTCGCCATGGTGACCAGTGAATTCGTGGTCGCAGGACTGATGCCGCAGATGGCCGACGGCCTTGACGCCACGATCCCGGAGATCGGCTACCTCATCACCGCCTTCGCCGCGGCGATGGCACTCGGCGGCCCTTTCCTCACGGTCGCCGTGCTGAGGATGCGTCAGAAGACCGCGCTGATACTGCTGTTCGGCATCTTCCTCGCGGGCAACGTGCTCGCCGCCCTCGCTCCCGACTACCGCACCATGCTGGTGGCCCGCGTGCTCACCGGCATCGCGTCCCAGGCCTTCTTCGGCGTCTCCATATCGCTGGCCTCGCGCATCACCCGGCCCGAAGTGCGCGGCCGCGCTGTCGCGGTGGCCCTCAACGGGCTGATGCTCGGCACCCTGCTGGGCCTTCCGTTCGCCACGGTCATCGGTGAACACCTGGGCTGGCGCGCGGCGTTCTGGGCGATCACCGTACTGACCGCGCTCGCCGCGGCGGCCACGTTCGTCGGCGTACCGAGCGCCGACGGCGCCGACGAGGAGAGCGGCACTCTCCGGCAGGAGCTCGGCGCCTTCCGCAACCCCCGGCTGTGGCTCACCCTCACCACCAGCACCTTCGTGATCGGCGCCACGTTCTCCGCGTTCAGCTACCTCAACCCGATCCTCACCGAGCTGACGGGCTTCTCCACCGGGACGGTGCCGCTGCTCCTCGTCGCGTACGGCGCCGCCACCGTCATCGGCAACACCGTCGTGGGCCGGTTCGCCGACCGTCGCACCCTCCCCGTGCTGCTCGTCGGTCTCGCGCTGAACCTGGCCTTCCTCATCGGGTTCGCGCTCTTCGCCCGACTGACCGTGCCCGCCGTCGTGTTCATGCTGGGCATCGGTCTGGTCGGCGTCACCATGAACCCGGCCCTGGTGACCCGCGTCCAGCGCGTCGGCAACGCGCGGTCGCTGGTGAACACCGTCCACTCGTCCTTCATCACCCTCGGCATCATCATCGCCACCTCCGTCGGCGGCCCGGCCATCGACACGTTCGGGCTGCGGGCGCCGCTGTGGATCGGCGCCGCGCTGGCCGCGCTCGGTCTCGTCTCGCTGGTGCCGGATCTGCTGCGCCGCCGGGCCTCGACTCCGGCTCCGGCCTCGGCCAACGGGCAGACCACTGATTCCGCCGACGCCGTACGGGAGACGGGGGACGAGGCCGAGGTGCCCCAGCCCGCCTAGAGCAGTACGCCTGTCCAGGACCGTATCCCTCCTGTCGAGGGCCGTCTCCCCGTCCAGAGTCACACGCCCGGCTAGGACCCGACGCGCGACGCGGGCCCTGGCTGGACCAGGGCTCCCAGGGGGTCGTCGAGCACCGGCTGCCAGGCCAACTCGGCGGCCCCCACCAGGCTGTTGTGGTCCAGCGTGCACGCCAGGATCGGCACGCCCCCGCTGCGCCCCCACAGGCTCCGGTCGGCGACGACGGCCCGCAGCCGCTCCGGGTCCGCCTCCAGGAGGGCACGGTGGAGCCCGCCCAGGACGATCCGGTCGGGGTTGAGGATGTTGACCAGACCCGCGAGCCCGAGGCCGAGCCGGTCGATGAGGGCCTCGGCGGCGGAGCGTACGGCCGGGTCGCCGTACGCGTCGCGGAGCAGCGCACGGGCCTGTACGAGCAGCCCCTCGGGGCCCGGCTCCCGCCCCGCCTCCGTCAGGAAGGCGAGGGGATCCGTCTCGACGTCCAGGCAGCCCCGGCTGCCGCAGTAGCAGGGGCGCCCCTCGGAGTTCACGGTGAGGTGGCCCACCTCCAGGGCGAGACCCGAACTCCCGGTGTGCAGACGGCCGTCGAGGACGAGCGCGCCGCCGACGCCGCGGTGGCCGGTCGCCACGCACAGCAGGTCCCGGGCGCCGCGCCCCGCGCCGTGGCGGTGCTCGGCGAGTGCGGCGAGGTTCACGTCGTTGCCCGCGAAGGCCGGTCCCGCGATGCCCGCGTCACGTACGCAGTCGGCGAAGATCTCGCGGACCTGCGCGCCCGCGGCCCACGCCACATGCAGCGGGTTCAGGGCGGTGCCCTCCGGTTCGGCCACGGCGGACGGCACGGCGAGGCCGGCGCCCACGCACCGCCTGCCGGTCTCGCGCAGCAGTGCCGCGCCCGCCTCGACGACGGCCCCGATGACCTGCGCGGGGTCGGCGCCGACGGTCTCGCAGCCCGGCGCCGTCGCCACGATCCCGCCGCCGAGCCCGACGAGCGCGGCCCGGAAGCCGTCGGCGTGCACCTGCGCCGCGAGCGCCACAGGCCCGTCCTCTGCGACGGCGAGCCGGTGCGAAGGCCGCCCCTGCGAGCCCGCTGCCGCGCTGGGCTTCGCGTCGATCCGGATCAGGCCGAGCGCCTCCAGTTCGGCGGCGACGGCGCCCGCCGTGGCGCGCGTGACACCCAGCTCTGCGGTGAGTACGGCGCGAGTGGGAGCGCGCCCCGTGTGGACCAGTTCGAGCGCGGGGCCCAGCGCGCCGCGCCCGCGCTCCAGGCGGGTACGCGTGGTCACTTCCCCCTCGGCACGGGGGTCAGCCTTGCCGTTCATGAGGGCGAGTCTCCCATGATCCGTACACGGCCTCGCCGTTCATCCGTCATCCGCTCGTTCCTCCCCGTGACCGTTTCCGCGTTGCTCCGCCGTGGCCGTTTCCCGGCTTTGCGCCGTGACCATTTCCCCTGCCTACGTCGTGACCGTCCCCGGGCCTCTCCCGGAACGTCCCGCGCGCCGTCCGAAACCGTCTTGAACGGCAGCCGTGCACACCTCTACTCTGACTTTGTGCCGCTACTAAACAAAACCGGGACCGCAGTGCCGCGGCCCACCGACCGCGACCTCGACCTCCGCCGACTGCGCATCGCGCTCACCGTCTTCTTCGCCCTCGACGGCTTCGTCTTCGCCGGCTGGGTCGTCCGCATCCCCGCCATCAAGGAGCAGACGGGGGCATCGGCGGGCGAACTCGGGCTCGCGCTGCTCGCGGTCTCCGCCGGAGCCGTCGTGACCATGACGCTCACCGGGCGCCTCTGCAGGCGCTACGGCAGCATCCCGATGACGGTGGCCTGCGCGGTGGCGCTGCCACTGAGCGTCGCACTGCCGCCGCTGACGAGCTCGGTCCTCGTACTGGGGCTGGTGCTGCTGTTCTTCGGGGCCTCGTACGGCGGCATCAGCGTCGCGATGAACAGCGCCGCGGTCGATCTCGTGCGTACTCTGCGACGGCCGGTGATGCCCAGCTTCCACGCGGCGTTCAGCCTGGGCGGCATGCTCGGCTCGGGCCTCGGCGGCCTGGTCGCGGGGCACCTCTCCCCCACCCGCCACCTGCTCGGCATCACCGTCGTCGGCCTGGCGATCACCGCCGCGGCGGCGCCCGCCCTGCTGCGATACGGGGCCCGCGCCGGGCTCCGCGGATCCGCCGCCACCGCGGACGGCGCCCCCGCAGACTCCCCGGCGCGGCACGGCGGCACGCGCCGCACGGACCGCCGCACGCGCGGGCTCGTGATCGTCTTCGGGCTCATCGCGCTGTGCACCGCGTACGGCGAGGGCGCCATCGCGGACTGGGGCCCGCTCCACCTGGAGGAGGACCTGCACGCCCACCCGGGCATCGCCGCCGCAGGCTATTCGTGCTTCGCCCTCGCCATGACGATCGGCCGGCTCTCCGGCACCGCGCTCCTGGAACGGCTCGGCAGGACCCGCACCGTGGTCGGCGGCGGCGCGACGGCGTGCGTCGGGATGCTGCTCGGCGCCCTCGCCCCTTCGGCAGGGCTCGCCCTGGCCGGGTTCGCCGTGACCGGGCTCGGACTGGCCAACATCTTCCCGGTGGCGGTCGAGCGGGCGGGCGCCCTCGCCGGTCCCGGAGGGGTCGCCGCCGCATCGACGCTCGGCTACGGCGGCATGCTGGTCGGGCCGCCGCTGATCGGGTTCATGACGGACTGGTACTCGCTGCCCACGGCGCTCACGAGCGTCGCCCTGCTCGCCGCCGTCGCGTCGGTCATCGGCTTCGCGACCCGTCGTACGGAGCGTACGGAGCGTACGGAGCGTACGGAAACGGCCTGACATCCTGCGGAGGTTCCGGTTCGAGGGCGCTCCATCCGACACAATCTGCCACATGGATATTTCCGAGCACATCCAAGTGGTGGACAGCGAAGGCCAGTTGCTGGCCTCGGCCGCCGCGGAGGCCGGACCCGACGCCAAGGTGCCCACCTGCCCCGACTGGCAGGTGCGGGACCTGCTGAGGCACACGGGGATGGTGCACCGATGGGCCGCCGCCTTCATCACCGAGCGGCGTACCTCGTACCGGCTCGGCGGCGAACTCCCCGACCTGGACGGGGACGCGCTCGTCGAGTGGTTCCGCGAGGGGCACGCGGCACTCGTCGCGACGCTCACCTCCGCGCCGCACGACGTCGAGTGCTGGGCGTTCCTGCCCGCACCCTCCGCGCTGGCCTTCTGGGCCCGGCGGCAGGCGAACGAGACGACCGTCCACCGGGTGGACGCCGAGTCCGCGCGGGGCGGCACGCCGTCACCGGTCGGCGTCGAGTTCGCCGTGGACGGCATCGAGGAGCTGCTGCTCGGTTTCCACGCGCGCAAGAAGAGCCGGGTGCGCAGCGAGGAGCCGCGGGTGCTGCGGGTGCGGGCCACGGATGCGCCGGGCGGCGAGCGGACGTGGACCGTACGCCTGTCCGACGGGCCGCCGGTCACGGAGCGAGGCACGATGGCGCCCGCCGACTGCGAGGTGTCGGGGCAGGCGGCACGCCTCTATCTGGCGCTGTGGAACCGGCTGCCGCTCCCGGAGGTGACGGGCGACCGTTCGGTGGCGGCGCTGTGGCGGGAGAAGTCGTCGATCGTGATGGGCTGACTTGCGTACTGACCGGTTGGCCGATGGGCTGACTGCCGGGCGACTCGACTACGGGGCTTACAGGCCTGACAGAGCTGACAGGGCTGACAGAGCTGACAGGGCTTTCGGAGCCCCACGGCCCACGGCTCAGCTCTCGTGGCCGTCGAGCATCCTCTTGAGGACCGCCCGCTGCAGGGGCCGCACCTCGCCGTGGAGCGCGCGCCCCTTGCCGGTGAGGGAGACGCGCACGCCGCGACGGTCCTCGCTGCACATCCCGCGCTCCACGAGGCCGTCCTTCTCCAGGCGTCCGATGAGGCGGGAGAGAGCACTCTGACTCAGATGAACCTGCGCGGAGATCTCCTGCACGCGGAACGAACAGCCGCCGTCGTCCGACGACCCTTCGGCCAGCACGTCGAGCACCTCGAAGTCGCTCGCCCCCACGCCGTGCGGGTGCAGCTCACGGTCGAGTTCGCACAGCGTGCGCGCATGCAGCGCGAGGATGCCGCGCCATTGATCCACCAGGCCTTGTTCGGCCGTTTTCCCCGCCATGAAACGGCACGGTAGCAGAATTTCCGCCTTTGTTGCACCGTCATTAAATGCATATGCATGCAATGCGTGCACATAGATATTGCAGCCCGACCCGACCCGGCCCCGACCCGGCCCCGAACGCCCCCTCCCCGCATGCCGTACGCCGCTCGTCAGCCTAGCCAGCCAGGGCGGACCAGGCCCGACTCGTAGGCGAGTACGACGAGTTGGGCGCGGTCCCGGGCGCCCAGCTTCACCATCGTCCTGCTGACATGCGTCTTGGCCGTGAGCGGGCTGACCACCAGACGGCGGGCGATCTCCTCGTTCGAGAGGCCGATGCCGACCAGGGCCATCACCTCCCGTTCCCGCTCGGTCAGTTCACCGAGGCCGTCGGCTGCTGCGGGCTCCTTGGAACGGGCCGCGAACTCGGCGATGAGGCGGCGCGTCACCCCGGGGGACAACAGCGCGTCGCCCGCGACCACCGCCCGCACCGCGCGCAGCAGTTCCTCCGGCTCGGTGTCCTTGACCAGGAAGCCGGAGGCCCCGGAGCGGATCGCCTCGAAGACGTACTCGTCGAGTTCGAAGGTGGTGAGCATGACCACCTTCACGTCGTCAAGACCGGGCTCACCGGTGATCCGCCGGGTGGCGGCCAGCCCGTCGAGCAGCGGCATACGGATGTCCATCAGGACGACGTCGGGGCGCAGTTCCCGCACCATTCGCACCGCTTTCTCGCCGTCGGCGGCCTCCCCGGCGACCTCGATGTCCGGCTGTGCCCCGAGCAGCGCCTTGAAGCCTGCCCTGACCAGTGACTGGTCGTCGGCGAGCAGTACGCGGATCACTGATCCTCCTGAGGTGCGGGATGGGCGCCTTCCTGAGGTGCGGGATGGGCGTCTCGCTGAGGTGCTGGGTGGGCGTCTTCCTGAGATGCGGTACGGACCCCCGGGCCCCGGCTCGCGCTCGCGCCCGCGCCTCCCGCCAGAGGCAGCACGGCGGTCACGCGAAAGCCGCCGGCCGGCCGTGGGCCCGCCTCGATCGTGCCATCGAGGGCGGCGGCACGCTCCCGCATCCCGGCGAGTCCGTTGCCACTGCCACCCGCGTCGGTGCCGGTGGCGGGCCCGTCGTCGTCGATGCGCAGGGTGAGTACGGTCCTCTCGTGGCGCACCAGCACGCGCGCGTGGCGCGACCCCGAGTGACGTACGACGTTCGTCAACGCCTCCTGGACGATGCGGAACGCGGCGAGGTCCGCGCCGGGCGGCAGCTTCGCGGGGGCACCTTCGGTGGTGACGTCGACGGTCAACCCGGCGCTCCCTGCCTGCTCGACGAGTTCCGGCAGCCGGTCCAGGCCGGGCGCCGGGGCGCGGGGCGCGTCGCCGGGGGCGCGCAGGGTGCCCAGTACCTGGCGCACCTCGCCCAGCGCCTCCTTGCTGGCCGCCTTGATGGTGGTCAAGGCGGTGCGGGCCTGTTCGGGGTCGGAATCGAGCAGGGCCAGGCCCACGCCCGCCTGAACGTTGATGACGGAAATACTGTGCGCGAGAACGTCGTGCAGCTCACGCGCCATCCGCAGCCGCTCCTCGCCCGCGCGCCGCTCGGCGGCCTGCGCGCGCTCGGCGCGCTCCTTGACCCACTGCTCACGGCGTACGCGACCCAGCTCGGACACCGCGACGATCGCGACGACCCAGACGGCGACCACGATCTCCTGACTCCAGGGGCGGGCGCCGTCGTCATCGGGCGGCAACCAGCGGTAGAGCCAGTGCGCGATCAACAGATGACCGGCCCACAACCCGCCCACGGCACCCCAGCCTGCGCGCCGGTGGCCCGCGACGACGGCGGCGAAGCAGCCCACCGCGACAGCGAGGAAGACCGGACCGTAGGGGAACCCGGCAGCGATGTAGACCAGCGTGAGCCCGGCGGTGGCGAACACGACGGGCGTGGGGTGGCGGTGACGCAGCAGAAGGACCGCCGTGGCCAGGAACAACAGCAACCTCGCGAAGAGGGTGAGTTGCTCGCGGCTCCCCTGACCGTGCTCGGCGAAGCCCGACCCGACCTGCACGAACGCGGTGAGCACGAATGTGGTCAGCCAGGGCAGTCGGCGCCCCGTCCGCTCCGCCACCCCGGCGTTCCACCAGGGCGGCCCCTGCCGCCACATCGGCGGTCCGCCCCACGCCCGGGGCGGGCCGCCTGGCCTGCGTTCGCGCTGCTCGTCCATGGCGGTCACGCTAGACCGCGACGGTGTCCGCGGGCGTCCGACGGGCGTGGTGATCACCCGTACTCCTACGGGAGTAGCCGTGGGGGGCCGAGGTCGCGCGGTACGCCGTCCGCCGTGACCGACGTCCGTGACCGACGTCCGTGACCGACGTCCGTGGCCGATGCCCGTGGTGCACCGTCCGGTGGTGCGCCGTCCGGTGGTGCGGCGGGGCATAGTGGCACTCCTGGACCCGCCCTGTCACAAGAACGGTCCGGCAGACCGAAGCGATCATGGAATCCTGGCCTCCGGCGATCCACGCGGATAGGTTGAATCGCAGGTACCCACGGAAACGGGCATGTACGGTCGGTGCCAGAACCGCCATCGGTACCGGAATCACAGAGAGCCCCGAAACCGGGGCCGCAATGAGGTGGGGGCCGACCGAAAGGCCGACCCCCGGGGTGAGCGCGTCAGACCAGACGACTGATCTGCACGGTCAGATCCAGCGCCATCTGGATCAACATGACCACCAGACTCCAGTACGTCCAGTCTGACGACTCATCGAGCTTGTGCATGAAGCACCCCTCCTTCCTCTTCCGGGACGTCCTCGGAAAAGTTCGGGGGCTGCTGCTCGATGACTCACACGTCACTCTATGGGCGGCTCCGCGCCGCGAGCAGCAGTTTGCTCCGTATAACAGAAGTTGCTCGCACGGGCGCCAGAAGTACCTGATAATGCCCGGCCGTTGGCGCCCCGGCAGTGCATCAGCTCTGCGGCAACAGACCTACGCCATCGGCGAGTTGCCGCACGGCGTGCGAAAAGAACGCCGAGCGGTCCTCCACAAGCCGGTTGTACTGCCCGAACACCTCGAAGCTCACAAGCCCGAACAGCTGCGCCCACGCCGCGACCATCGCCGTGATCACAGCCGGAGGCAGGTCCGGCGCGAGATCCGCCGCGATCCGCTCACCCTCGCCGCGCAGCCCCCCGGGCAGCGGCTGAACGGCAACACCTCGGCCCTGATGGGCGTCGCGCACGACGTCGATGAGCAGCTGCCCCACGCGCGCGGCGGCCCGGACGGTCGAGTCCGGCGCGCTGTACCCGGGTACGGGCGAGCCATAGATGAGCGCGTACTCGTGCGGACGCTCCAGCGCCCAGCCCCGCACCGCTTCACAGATCACGGTCCAGCGCTGAAGGGGCTCTTCACCGGCGACGTCCGCGTGCGCGGTCTCGGCAACGGAGCCGAGCGAGTCGTACGCGTCGATGATGAGCGCGGTCAACAGGTCGTCGCGACTGGGGAAGTACCGGTAGAGCGCGGAGGAAACCATGCCGAGCTCGCGTGCGACGGCCCGCAGGGAGAGCTTGGCGGCACCTTCGGCAGCGAGCTGCCTGCGCGCCTCACTCTTGATCGCCGCGGTGACTTCCTCGCGGGCGCGGGCCCGGGCCCCCTTGGTGGCATTGGTGGCACTGGCATTGCTGGTCATGCGGCCAGTCTGCCACGGGGTGGGAGCGGTGCGCGCAGTTCGGTTCAGTGCACACATTCGAGAGCACTGCTCTTGCTCTGGATCACCGATCCAGTGCACACTGTTCTCAAGCGAGAGCAGTGCTCTCGCAGTCCGAAGAGTCCGCACCCACGCACACACGCACACACCCTCTTGAGCCTTGGGAGACCACCATGCCGTCGACGCCCGCCAGCCCCTCCCCCACCTACCTCAAGGGAAGCCCCCTCAACGTCCGCCTCAACGGCATGATCGGCTGGCTGGCGCGGCACGGCGTCAGCCTGATGGGCAGTGCCGAGCTCTCCGTACGGGGCCGCAAGAGCGGCAAGATGCAGCGCATCCCGGTCAATCCGTACACGCACGACGGTGACCGGGGCCAGTACCTCGTGTCGGCGCGCGGGCACTCCCAGTGGGTGCGCAACATGCGCGCGGCCGGCGGAGGGGAGCTGCGGGTAGGGCGCAAGGTGCGACTGTTCACCGCCGTGGAGGTGACCGACGCCGAGAAGTTGCCGCTCCTGCGTGGCTACCTGGAGCGGTGGGGCTGGCAAGTCCACCAGTACTTCCAGGGTGTGACCGCCAAATCCTCCGACGAGGAGATCCTGGCGACGGCACCGGACCACCCCGTCTTCCGGATCACCGTGCAGAAGCGGGGTGTGACCCGTGGGTCTCGGTCGGCCTAGGTGTTCTGCCTGGAGACCGCCACCGCTTTCTGGACCCGGGCCCAGAGCTTCTTCGCGAGTGTCGGGATCACCGTCGAACGCGTGCTGACCGACAACGGCTCCTGCTACAAGTCCCGTCTCTGGCGCGACGCCCTCGCCGCGGCCGGGATCACGCACAAGCGAACCCGGCCCTACCGGCCGCAGACCAACGGCAAGGTCGAACGCCTCAACCGCACCCTGCTCGACGAATGGGCCTACGCCCGCCCCTACCACCCAGAGCAGGAACGACGCGAGGCATTCCCCCAGTGACTGCACTCCCGCAATCACCACCGCGGACACACCACGCTGAAGGGCCAACCACCCCCACCCGCCAGCCGTGCCCCAACCTCACAGGGCAATACACCTAGGGTCTGACGTTTAGATCTTGGGCAGAGTGGCTTCGCCCCAGGGAGAGAAGAATCAGCAGCGTGAAGGCAGAGAACGCGGCGCCCGTGCGTGCGTAGTTGAACGCCTCCCATCGCGCCAGGGCCTCGGCGTGATCGGCGGGTGCGGAGGTGGCCGCCCACTGCTTGATCCGGCCGTTGATGGGAACGTTGCCGAGGCGGGTGATCAAGAAGGACGCGACGACGAGGATCCCAGCCCCTCCGGCCAAGCGTCGTGAGACGCCACGCGTCATGGCGGCCAGCGCGAGGGCGCTGAGCGCCGACACGCCCATGGCGCCCTGCATGGTGATGCCGTTCATTTGCATCAACTGGGCATGGAAGGACAGCCGCACGTCGAGGGGGACGGCGTTGAAGGTGGGGACGAGGTTGGCCGCTCCGTAGCCGAATGCGCCGGCGAGGGCACCGGTGGACATCACGGCGAGGCCCTGGACTAGCCGGACGGGAATGCGGATCACTCCCCCGCCCCCGGTTCGGCGGCGGGCGTACGACCGAGTTGGTGGATATGCCGCACTCGTCCGTCGTCGGCGACCTCGCCGATCAGGAGCCACTCGCTCACTACGTGCCCGAGCTTGCGGTGTTCCGCGCTGAGACAACAGCGTGCAGCGAACCGGTGGCCGTCAATGAGGAGATCATCGATCCGCATATGACTAGTGGTGACGTTCTTGCGAGCCGGGGCAGCGTGCTCGATCAGCTGATGGGTGGTGAGTTCTGTGCCGTCGGTGATCCAGACCGCATCGTCGGTCAGGGTGCGACCTACGATCTGTGCCGGGTCCTCGTCGGAGAGGGCCATGTCGCGGGTGTAGTCGATCATGAGGCGGCGTGCGGCCAGTTCAGTTATTTCTGACATGGCTGTCATCTTTGAGGCGTGCCGTATGGTTGTCAATCGTGTCAGAGATAAGGCGTCGCCGTCAGCGAGTAGAGGTCCAGCGCAACCGTGCTTCCCTGGTATCAGCAGCGGTCCGGGTGCTCGCCGAGCGCCCGGAGGCGAGCATGGCGGAGATCGCTTCCGCAGCCGGTGTGACACGGCAGACCGCATACGTGCACTTCGGTACCCGCGAGGCACTCCTTGCGGCGGTGCGTGATGAGCTGAGCAGCCGGGCGTTCGCCGTGCTGGAAGCTGCCGCTCCTGAGGCCGGCACCGCCACTGAAGCCCTTGGCCGGTTCCTCGACGCAGCCGGAACACTGCTGGCCGAGCAGGCGGCATTCGGTCATGCAGGCAGCGCCCCAGAGGCAGACATGTCACGTCACCTGCCGGTCGAGCAGCGCTTGGAGGACCTGTTCCGCCGTGGGCGCAACAGCGGCGAGTTCACGGCGGACCTGGAGATCGGGTGGCTGGTCGCCGCGGTGATCGCTCTCGGACATGCCGCTGACCATCAGATCCGCATCGGTCGCATGGATGCGCGAGACGCGGCGAGGCAGTTCCGGTCGTCAGTGATGTCCTTGTGCGGCGCCAAAGACCCTGACCGTTCGCTGTGACGGGCGGTGTCGCCAGTTCAGGGGCCGATGCTGCCGCGCGAAACGTGCCCAGCAACTGAACGGAGGCCCGCCCTGCCATGGCGGAGAGCCATTCGACGCCTTCCCGCCCTGGCCCACAACCGAGAACTCCGCGGAACCAACCTCTCCGGACAGCACACCTAGACGAGTAGTTCCGATAGCGGGGTTCTCAGACGGAGGGAGGGTGTCCAACATCGGGTTGTGACGACCAATTTAGACACCCTCTTGACGGC